>JAPPII010000010.1 GCA_028820845.1 Candidatus Poribacteria bacterium | reverse complement strand
CCTTTTGACGAGGCAGCATAACTTTACAATACAGTCCAAACTTTAGTAAGTTATAGGTTGTTAGTTAAAAGATGTTTTTGTAACAATCTTTCCCAGTTTGGAATACTCCAAAGCATAGTGAATTGTTAAACGGGAACCTCTTAAACTTATAACTTATAACCACTTAACCAATATCGCCATTAGCAACCATTGTTAGCAATGCAGAATCATCGATTGTGAGGGGTAAATTAATCCTTGCTCGCTGTCTACTCGACTGATACGTTGCAAAGATGAGTTCAGTTGCCTGAAGTGCTTTACGTCCGCTCAACTCTGGTTCACGTCCGGTTTTTACACCGTGAACGAGATCCAGTATAGAGAGTATCGTTGCATCGCGTTCAGCGACCAAGCCAGTTAAGTCAGGTTCTTCCCATCCCGTGCTGCCCTCTCGAAGCATCCGCACTGGTGATACGCCTCTGCCACCGACATCAATGATGCCTTTTGTGCCGATGAGACGATTCGCGAAGCCTCCCAGAGAGGTTCCACCCGTTGCGAGCAAACCCTCTACACCATTCTTCCAGCGTATCCATGAAACGCCACTCGTCTCAACTTGAACACCGAAAACGGTTTTTTCCTCGGCTACGTCTATTTGACCGATAACCCAATCAACAGGTTCGTCATTATTGTAGAAGAAGAACATATCAAACCAATGGGTTCCCCAATCGAGTAAATTCGGGCAAGCAGCTTCAAGACGGCATAATTCCCCGATTGCCCCTTCATTCGCCAAGCGTTTCGCTTTGACGAACTGAGCACCAAAACGACGTTGATGACAGAACGTTATGATAACATTGTTATCAACACATGCCTGATAAAGTGCTTTGGCATCGCCCCAGGTAGGTGCCATTGGTTTCTCACAATGAATGGCTTTAATCCCGCTGTTCGCGGCGGCGATCACCATGTCTTTATGGAGTTCAATCCAAGTACAGACACTCACAAAATCGAGGGATTCGGTATCCAACATCTCTTGGTAGTTTTCGTAGGTATTCGGCACTTCAAACGCCTCAGCAAAGGCGTTTCGTGCGTCTTCAACAGGGTCGGAACAGGCGACAATATCAACATCTGGGGATGCCTGATACCCGCGGGCATGGGAACGTCCACGACCGCCACAACCGATAATACCTGCTTTAAAAGTGGTTTCCATTTTTTAATTATTCCTCGCGGTTCGGTCAAGTCATTAACGGGCGAGATGACTTCGCCTACACAATCAACAAGTTAATTGATGGACAAGCGCGTCGTCTAAATGGATGCCAGAAATAAGGTGTGCCTCCCGCTGACGATACGCGCGTTCGCCGGGGATAAGAATTTCTTTAACACCTGCCTCGCGTCGATTCTCCTTGACCTGTTGGATGAGTTTATCAACCTCTGTTTTAAATTGCGCCAACGGCACGAAACTTGTTGGGTTCAGTGCGATGACGAGCAAGCCATAGTCTGCACCAGGGGGTGGAATCGTTGCGGCGTTCACCAACGCCCCAGCAAGAACCTGTATGATAAGCGCAAGTCCAAAGCCTTTATGTCCACCAAAAGGACGCACACTTCCCTTCAATGCCGCGTCGGGGTCCGTCGTTGCTTCGCCATCTGGGTCAAAAGCGAGTCCTTCAGCGATCTCAGCACCTTCTCGCATCGCAACGAGTAGATCGCCGTTGGTAATCGCAGCAGTGGACATATCAAACAAGAGGGGAACTGTGTTAGACGGGATGCCGACAGCAAGTGGATTTGTACCCAAAATAGCCTCGGTTCCACCTTCCGGGGTAATCCGTGGCAAACAGTCAGCAAAGAGGATTCCAATAATATCCGCCTTTCGCGCCATATCGACATAGTATCCTGCCATCCCACAATGCGATGTATTGTAAACACCAACAATGCTTGAGCCTGTTTGTTTTGCACGCTCAATCGCGATTTCCATAGCGCGATAAGCAACAAGGTAGCCAGGCTGGTTTCCACCGTTAATCCGTACGCATTGTCCTTCCTCCTTATCAATTTGGAGGTCAGCCCGTTCGCCTTGTTCATGGCGACTTTTAATACCCGGCAATCGGATAAACCCGTGCGTTTTACGCCCGCGGAGTTCGGCTTCTAAGAGAATATCGGTAATAACGGCGGCATCTGTCGATGAGAATCCACTCTTCATCAAAAAGGTTTCAGCGAGTTGTCGCGCATCAGCAATAGAAATATGCAAGTTGTGGCTCCACTTCTTTGCAAATGATGGAAAATCGTAGATTATATATTGACTTCTATTCTCGCGTTTGTTATACTTTAGCGCAAATTTGGTTGACTGTCAAGATGCATTTGGCATGTAACTTTAATTAACCCGTTACTGTAGGCGCGGTTTTTTAACCACGCGGAAATACCCAAGGAGGTCCTACAGATGGCGAATCAAAAGCACGACCTGGTTGAATATCCTATCCAAGAGAACGTTCGATTAGAGACATACTGGCGTGATGATGCTGGTGGGCGTGGACCCGCGGCTTCTTTGTTCGTCTACGACGATGAGATTATGCGCTTCGATTGCTTCGGCGGCGATAATGGGCATTGTCATTTCAACCTACGACAGACTCGTGGTAGACGGTGGATGTACCCAGAAGGCACCTTCCAAGACCACATTCAGCAGAGCCTGTTTGATCTCCGTACAAATCTAAACTTCTGCCTCCAAACCCATCAAGATGAGCGGGTTCAAGAAGTTCAGATAGAACAGGGAAGTTTAGAACAGGCGATACCGCAGATGGAAACACACTTATTAGGGCTTGCAGAGAAACTGCAGCAGAATGTCAACTGAAAAATGCAAGCAGCAAGCCAACAACGGAGGCTTGCGGAACTTATGTTAAAACCGCGGTTGAACTAATTCCGTTGTTTTTCGCTTGGCGCAAGGACAGAAAACATGAAAGTCGTGACCGCGGCGGAAATGCGCCAGATCGATCAGGACACTATTGAAGGTATCGGCATTCCCGGCATCCTTCTCATGGAGACAGCTGGGAGTGCCATCGTCCGTGCGATTCAACGACACTATTCAACATGCAAACGGATTGGTATCTTCGCTGGCAAAGGGAATAACGGCGGCGATGGCATCGTTATCGCACGCCAACTCGCCCACGCAGGTCGCGACGTGCATCTTTTCTTGGTCTCTCCACCAGAAAGCTTCACCAGCGAGGCAGCGGTCAATCTCCAAATTGCGAAGCGTTTAACCGCAAGTTTTGGCTTGCAAGCTACGCCAAAAGGGAAATTGCGGATTGAGGAAATTTTAACGGACGCAGCACTCGAAACGGAAGAAAGTGTTTCTTTAAATCAAATCGCCAGCTGCGAACTCCTTGTAGATGCCATTTTCGGTACAGGATTGCGTGGTGAGGTGCGCGAACCCATCGCTACCATCATTAACACCATCAATAATCTTTCCATACCTATTCTCTCTGTCGATCTACCCTCAGGGCTGGATGCAGACACAGGGAATCCATTAGGCACTTGCGTGCAAGCAGATCGGACTGTGACAATAGGCTTACCCAAAAGAGGATTGTTAGTCCATCCCGGGGCAGAATTTGCTGGAAAACTGGAAGTTGTTGACATCGGTTTTCCAGAACAGGTTGTAGATGCTCAGAATATTAAGGTTCATTGGACAACCACAACAGAAGCGTCAGAATGGGTGCCGTTGCGTCCATCCGCATCTCACAAAGGGACCTATGGACGTGTTCTCGTCATCGCTGGTGCGACAGGCATGACCGGTGCGGCGGCACTCGCAAGTAAGGCTGCTTTGCGTGCAGGCGCAGGATTGGTAACACTCGCGACACCGAAGCATCTCAATCCAATTTTAGAAGGACTTTTGCCTGAGGTAATGACGCTGCCGTTGCCAGAAACAGCGGCAGGCAGCTTGGCGGTATCAGGGATCTCAACCATCCTTGAATTCGCAGAAAAGACGAAATCCGTTCTTGCGATCGGTCCCGGACTCTCCCAAAATCCAGAAACAGTGGCACTCGTCCATCAATTGATTCGCGAGAATCAGAAGCAAGGGTTGGGTCTACGGATGGTTATCGATGCGGATGGACTGAACGCGCTGGCGCAAGCGACAGAACTCATTTCATTACTCGGTAAGGACACAGTGCTTACACCGCATCCGGGTGAAATGGCGCGGTTAACGAATACCTCGGTTCCAACATTAGAATTAGACAGAATTAGCACTGTACAACAGTTCGCATACGAACAAGGCGTAACGCTTGTATTTAAAGGTGCGCCGACTGTTACGGGAACACCAGATGGAAATGTGTGGATTAATTCCACTGGTAACCCCGGTATGGCAACGGGAGGCATGGGGGATGTCTTGACAGGCGTAATCGCAGGGTTGATGGCACAAGGCATATCGAGCGAAAAGGCTGGCGCGCTTGGGGTCTATCTCCACGGCTTAGCTGGAGATATCGTATCGGAGAGATTGGGAACGCATGGACTCATTGCGAGCGATGTTCTGGAGGCAGTGCCGGAAGCAATTTTCTCGCTGACACAGTAGCATTCACGTTGGGTTTCACTCACATTCAACCCAATCTACAAGAAACATAAGGAGAAATCATGGAACTCGGATTGACTGGAAAAGTTGCTGTCATCACCGGCGGTAGCGAAGGCATCGGCAAAGGTATCGCACTTCGTCTGTGCGAAGAAGGGGCGAAGGTTGCAATTTGTGGAAGACGCGAAACCGTTTTAGAGGACGCTGCTGAAGACATTCGCGCACAAACCGGTGGTGAAGTCCTGGCTATCCCCGCAGATGTAACGGTACCAGGGACGTTGGAGAATTTTATCGGGCAAACCGCAAGTCACTATGGAAAAATTGATATTCTGGTGAACAATGCCGGTAGATCAGCAGGTGGCGACTTTGAAACGATGAGTGACCAAGCGTGGTACGAGGATTTAGATCTCAAATTGATGGGGGCTATCCGCTGCGCTCGATTGGTAATCCCACACATGAAGAGCAACGGGAGTGGTAGGATTATTAACATCACGCATCCGGGTGGCAAACAGCCGAGTGCGGGGTCGTGTCCGACCTCAGTCAGTCGAGCGGCGGGTATTGCCTTGACAAAAGCACTCTCTAAAGAACTTCTACCCCATAAAATCTTGGTTAACACCGTCTGCCTCACCTCAATTAAAAGTGCCCAAGGGGAACGGGCATGGAAAGCAGCGGGTTCACCCGGAACGCTTGAGGAGTATTGGGAGGCGCGCGGCGCGGAGCATCCGCTTGGACGTTTAGGGGAACCGAGTGAGGTGGGCAATCTCGTAGCGTTTCTCGTCTCAGATTGCGCATCGTTTATTACAGGAACGGCTATCAACATTGACGGTGGACTCTCTGCGGTCGTCTAAAAAAATACATCTTGCCACCCGCCGAGTATTGGGCGGTAATCTCGGTTCACACAGATGACTTGCCAAACCGTGTAGGGCAGCCCTTGTGGCTGCCCTCTTAACGAAGGAACGGAAAAAATGGAATTCTATAAAATCTACCCTGTCCCAGCGGCAGATGCATCAACCGCTTTCCAAGTGGAACTGGATCCGCGGGCGATCACCGCTGCAGAAGAACTTGAAAACAGTGGTGCACAAGGCACGGAAAGAGAAGCAATCCTACAGAAACATCTCGGCTCTGACTATGAGAAAGGCTATCGCGGCACTGCGTGGGGTCTGCACGGTATCTCTGAAGGGCTGACACCCGCACGCTTGGCAGTTTTACTGGAAGCACACGGCGAGTATTTGGATCCCTGTGCCGAACGCGAAACGTTTGACCACAGTCTGATGGTCAACGTTGAGGAGGAATTAGCGTCACAGTTGGAGGATATCCCTGAATCTGTTTTGGAGGCGATTGTTGAGGAATATAAGATCGACCTGTTAGATGTGTAATACCTTCCTTTTGTGTAATACCAATTCTAATTGATAATTCCTCTTAAAAGGTTGGCTATTTTTCAGCACTGCTCGGTGCGGTTAGAAACCGCACCTACCGGGTGTGACGTGAGTCGGTTCGGTTAATGCGAGATAAACTTTTAGAAATGGTATAAGTTTCAGGAACCTTTCTGAGTAGAAGGTGTGGAAAAAATAAAAAAGAAATCACACTACGCGCCTTTGCAGGATCGTTTCCACCACAGGGGGAGAATACACAATGCTAATGACGCTAATCCGAAAAGAGATTATGCATCATATTTTGAGTGCCCGGTTCGTTGCCCTGCTTGTGATGTGTATATTGCTCATACCGCTCAATCTCCATATCAATTACCATCATTATCTCAAACGCCAAGTTGACTATCAAGAAACCCTCAAAGACGAAAACAATAAAGATTCGGCAGATCAACCTTGGAAACAAAGAAAGATAACAGACCCGAATCTTGAAGTTTCCAAACTGCTTCTTAAACCGACCCCTTTAAGTGTATTTGCAACTGGTTTAGAATCCGCCCTCCCGAGTTACCTCGGCATGACACGCAACGGAATAACGCGGGGGGAAGCGGCACTCTCTACAGCACCAATAGCCTTTCTTTTGGGGCATCTTGACTTCGTGTTCGTCGTCAGCACCGTCTTCAGTCTCCTCGCGCTTCTGTTTACCTTCGATGCCGTCGCAGGCGAGCGAGAGGCAGGAACGCTTCGGATAACCCTCGCCAATGCCCTCCCGCGCGATGTCTTTTTATGGAGTAAACTCATTGGCGGGTACCTCGTATTTATCGTTCCGTTCTTAATCTCTCTCATCATCGGCTTGCTTGTGATCGTTTGGCAAGGATTTCCGTTAGCCGAACCCGCTATCTTTCCGCGCGTCCTCGGTCTCGGTCTCGTCTCACTGCTCTATATTGGTGTCTTTTTTATCATCGGGGCGGTAATTTCAATCTATTTTGACAGTTCCAAGACAGCCCTCATCGTCGCCTTCACCGTTTGGGTGTTCGCTGTCCTAATTTTACCGCGTGTCGGGTTTCTCGCGGCACAAATCGTCGCGCCGACTTCAACGGCAGAGAGCGTCTACAGGGAAAAGGCAGCGCAGCGGGCAGAATTGCATGCCGCCTTGGAAATGAAAAGAGGCGAAATCTTGGGTAGACTTATACGAGAAGCAAATGCCATACCACAAGGGAAGAATACAACAGGCGTTTTTCAAATAGGGTCGGACTCTCTTGACAAAATGAACGAGGAGATGGCACCTCTTGAAGAAGAGGCTCGGGTAAAATATCGCGACCTCGCAACGCAGCTTGATAGGCGTTACCAGCAAGCAAGAAAATACCAAGATGAACTCGGCATAAACTTTTCCCGAATCACACCTACGTCCTCCTTCATTTTTCTCGCAACAGATGCCACACAAACCGGTCAAGTGAAAAGAAACACCTATTTTCAAACAGGAACTCGCTACTATGAGGTGCTCGATGCAGAAATGTTCAGCAAAATGTCAGAGGCTGCGCTTGTTGAAACAGAAGAAATCCCGTCCCCATCGACACCTCCACCGATCAAGGAACTGACCTTAGAAGAAACATTCCAGCACGCCGCTATAGATTTACTATTGCTCTGTTTCTTCGCAATCGTGTTTACGACGGTAGCGTTTCTGAAATTTTTCAGGTTGGATATTTGATGCAGCACACCGCCACTGATAGGTGAAAACCGTGAAATCCATTTTTTATTTATTTAGCGCGCTATTTGTTTTCGTTTTCCTCTCCGCTGCTTTCGCAAAAGCTCCAGCGACCACCAAAATAGCATTCACATCAAACCGCGATGGTAATTTTGAAATTTATACGATGAACCCTGATGGGTCGGACCAGATAAACTTAACGCAACATCGCGCCGCCGATCAGAATCCGGTTTGGTCACCGACAGGTGAGCAAATTCTTTTCGTCTCTGATAGACACGAAATGAAGGACCTCTACCTTATGGACGCGGACGGGACGAACGTTCGTAAAGTATTCCCAAACTTAGTCGGTAGACAACACCCAACGTGGTCGCCTGACGGGAAACAACTATCTTATCACCGATTCGATAAACTCGCCATCTATGTTGCTTCAAGCGATGGGGAGAGGGAGGAGAAATTGGTGAACGGCTTGTGGCCCGTGTGGTCCCCGAACGGCTCTGAAATAGCATTCGTTGCCGATAAAAACTTCGCGCTTATTGCTGAACGCGTCCTCCAAGTCGAAGCCCCTAAGATTCAGATTATCAATCTACAAACTAAGACGGAAGCAGCACTTCTTCCCGGAAAGGAGCTGATGTTCCATCCCGCCTGGTCCCCCAATGGGAATAAAATCGCCTTTTCTTGGATAGATCTGGATGCTATCCCTGCCATTGGTAAAGATATTGCAGATAACGAGTCGGTCTATGTCGTCAACAGAGACGGTAGCGAACTGAGGCAGATTGCTGATGCAGAGGATGGCGCAACATCCCACCCCATCTGGGCACCGCAGGGAGATGAACTTATTTATGAAAAACAGATCCGTGAAACCGTCCACCTCTTCAAAATCGCCTTGGCTGATGGAATTCCAGAAAAACTCACAGATCGTGGTGATAATGTAGGTGCGGATTGGTTCGATCCGGCGTTTGCCTTGCCAGTCTCGCCACAACCCCAGCTGTTAACAACAGTCTGGGGGAAGATAAAAACCAGAGATTGACGAAAAGTGGTTGATGTGTTACTGCTCTGCTTTTCTGGAATCGTGTTGACGACCGTGGCATTCCTGAAATTTTTCAGGTTGGATATTTGATGTTGCACGGCACACCCAATTTTAGAGGCAAAAAGAAAAAAGAAGATTTTCTCCGAATCTTCTTTTTTATATAATTATGCAACCATTTTTCCTCAACGCGCGTCATTAATGGGCAATTCGGGATTAACGCCACCTCTTTGCTTCCTCAATTGACGAATAGGATCGAAGCAGTTATAGTTAACTGGAGAGCTTATCAGGAACGCTTGATGAACGCGTAACTCCTACGCCCCATACGAAAAATCCCTTCTTGGAGGTATCCGATGCAAAATGACGCTGAATTAATTCGCCGCACACTTGATGGCGATGAAACCGCTTTCACCACGCTCGTGAAAAAACACCAGAAACACGTCCACGCCCTCGCGTGGCGCAAAATTGGGGACTTCCATATCGCTGAAGATATTACGCAAGAGACCTTTCTGAAAGTCCATCAAAATCTGGCAACCCTGAAAGAACTGGAGCGATTTCCGGGATGGCTATATGTGATTGTGACCCGGTGCTGCATTGCGCGGCTCCGGAAGAAACGGCTGCATGCCCAACTCGTGGAGGATATTGACCTTATGAGAAAAGGAAAAGACACCTATTCCCAACATGTGGCAGATGAGCAAGCAAAAACAGTAACTGAAGCACAGCGAGAAGTCGTCAAAAAATTGCTTGCCAAATTACAAGAGAGCGATCGCACCATCATAACACTTTACTACTTCGGAGAGATGACGTGTGAAGAAATTAGCAAGTTTCTGGGGGTATCCGCCAATACGATTAAGAGTCGGCTCAGTCGCGCCCGTCAACGTTTGAAGAAGGAAGAACCCTTGATTCAAGAGGCACTCAGCACCTTCCAGATCTCTCCAAATTTGACTGAGAACATCATACAAGCCGTGAAAGACAAAGGAGGCGGCATCAAACCTGCACCACCGAAAGGAAACACGCCCCAGCTCCCTTGGGCAGTAACCGCTTCAACTGCTATCGTGGCACTGCTGATCCTCGGAATGGGCAATGAATATATAACCTATTTCCAGCACCCCTACAGTTTAGACGCGACTTCGGAGATGAGAATTGACATCGTAGAGGCACCTGCGGCACCTATGAGGCAGGTTAAACCCGCCGTGAAAACCCAACTCGGTCGCACAGATACACCGGGAAGAAACACCGGATCCAGTCCAGGGGCAGATACCCACCGAATGGCAGCTCTCGAAGCAAAAGACCCGGAAGTGCTAACAGAAGAAACACAGCAGACGCAGATGGAGGTATTGGACTTTTTTCGGATGCCGGAAAGCGGGCATCTGGACTATACCGTTGTCCACATTGATGCCACAGCGTTTGAAGACGGCGGGATGTTAACGATTGACATTCGCGTCGGTAGCGGCGAAGCAGCGGGTTCATTCGACCTATTTGATGGCGACAGCAAACTTCCAAGGGGAGGCATACGTAGATCAAGCGATGCGCTTGCACATCAGTGGGGAATCCCACCCGGTGGTACAGGAACAATCACCTATCAATTTGACAAGGGGCAAGCCTTTCGATTGGGAGCTGCAAGCGATTGGCAGAGCGAAAAAGGAAGTACCAACGCCTTTTACGCACAAATTTCCATTCGGTAATCCTATTTTTACTTATTCTTTCAACTTTGTTTGGAGGTTTGAAAATGAAGAAATTAGGCATCGGGAACCTTCTGATTTCTGTTCTGTTCCTGCCATACTGGGGATTTGCAGCTGACACACCCACTGCCAACAGAATCACTCTCACGCTTGACAGCGACGCTAACGTTGTCGTCAAAGGCTTTATCGCCCCGATTGCGTACACCGGAAGCAATTTCCATGTAGAGTGGGACGCACTGGCGAACCTACGAGTCGCCGAGCCTGAAAAGCAGTATCCGACAGCGGTCTTTCAGGCGTTTCTTCCGACGGAAGTAGGCTTACGAAAGGGGAGCGGGAAAACGTTCCTCCAAAGGTTGCAAAGCCTCCTCCGCGAAAATCCGACATCACGTGGGAATGGTGTCTCTGTTGGCGATCTCTGGGAAATCGAACAAGACGGTTTACTGGCGTTGCTGAGGCAACTTCACCCGAACCCACATCTCGATATGCACATCAATTCGGGAGATTCGCGCGGGGCATGGGCGTGTCTACGTGCCTACAATGCCGAAATAGCCCACATCGTGTTTCGCGTTCATGCAGAGTTCAGGTTAGCGGACGGTTGGTTCACCCCTTCACAGTTTACTGGACATCTCGTCCTCAACCGTCCAGACGAGAAAGTCGCCTTCTTTCAAATGTACGTCCCTCACGGCACACTCAACTTCGATGTCAACCGATACCATAACGATAGGCGCATCTTTACAACGGATGCCGGCTTCTGCCCGCAAATCGAACTTCGTGCCGGTACAGAAACTATAATTCAAGATACCCAATTCTCTGAAGCAATACCTCTATCAGAAGCCGAACGTATCTTAATACGACGTTTTTACAAATCACAGTACATTAACTGGGTATCGGTAGATGCAGCTTTAGAAATGGCACGGGCAGAACAGAAACCGATTCACATTGTTTCAACAAATGGTCCACTGACTGATGAAGCGTGCGGAGGGAGCGGCAAGAGCCTGAGGGCAGTTGCTCTCTCTGATGATAAAAATATCGAACTCTTGAACGACAGTTTTATCAACACGTGGGTACTCAATACCGACATGAAACGCTTACGAGATGCAAACACTATTGACGACCTACCGCCTTTGACACAAATCATCGTTCAGGGCTGGAAGAGACTCTCACCTATAGATTCTTTGATTATCTCACCTGAACTTGAACTCATGGGTAGGCAGCCTGTTAACGAGCTCCCCTTGCGCAATAAGGCGAAGGCGTATCGGCTGTTCCTTTCAGAAGCGTTGGCAGGAAAACGCCCCGGAGTCGGTGAGAGCATCCCGATGCCACTGTCAAGCAGTCGCGGGGTTGTCCTCGACCGGATACAACCGTCCGTGGAAGTACTGGACACTTTTGGTTATGCGACTGCCCCTCAAGATGCCACTGTTATAAGAATTGATACGACCGCCTTTGAAAACGGCGGCACACTCACCATCGCCATTCAAGTTGGTAGGGCAGACCTTGTCGGTTCGTTCGATCTGTTCCCTGGCGACAATGCACTTCAGACAGAAGGAACACCTCAGAACGCACTCGCCCAGGCATGGGGAATCCAACCCCGTGAAACCGGAACAATCACTTATCGATTTGACAAGGGGCAGGTCTTTCAACTCCGTGCCACTGGCGGTTGGGTCAATCAGGAAGGAGGCACCAACGCTTTTCGAGCCCGAATCTCTGTTCGGTAAGCTCCTGATAGCCTTTTTTGAAAAATTAAGCAACTTTTTTGCCCTTAGATTGTATCTTTAATTAATAAAGACCTTTCAGGGTTGTCAGTTAACTGAAAACCAATAACCAACACCGAGGTTTAGATTATGTTACACACCCTAATACGCCAAGAACTCGTGGGACATTTGATGAGCGCGCGGTTTTTAGCCGCCGTTGTGATTACGCTCCTGCTCGTTGTCGCCAATACCGTTGTGCTGATTGACGCTCACGAAAACCGAGTCGCGAGTTACAGCCAACAAGCGAAAGTCCATCGTGAGAAAGCGGTAGAGGCAGAAACCTATTCGCAGTTAGAACTTTTCGTTGAACGCCCCCCGAATCCGCTTAGCCTTTTGAGTGCAGGATTAGAGAAGCGTCTCGGGACAACCGTTGAAATTTATCACGGCGAGGTACCGACGATTTCAAGCGTCTCCGCACGAAACTTGGAGAACCCGTACCTAAATCTTTTTTCTCAGATCGATCTGGTGTCTATCTTTCAAGTGGTGCTAAGTCTACTCGCCCTGCTTTTCGCTTACGATGCAATCGCAGGCGATTGGGAAAGCGGCACCTTGCGTCTGGTTATCTCGCATCCGGTCCGACGAGGGACGATTCTATTTGCCAAATATCTCGCCGCGATGGTGTGTCTGCTGCTGCCTGTGCTGATGAGCTTACTGATAGTGATGCTTCAGCTTTCCCTCGCCAGTTCGATTCAGCTGGATGCAACAGATTTTCTGAGGGTTGGTGGAATCGTCGGTACTACAATTGTCTACTTATCTGTTTTTTATCTGATTGGACTGTTGATTTCCACTATGACCCGCCGCACGGCTACGTCCCTGATGCTCTGTATGTTTCTATGGGTCGTTTTGGTACTTGTTTATCCGAACTGGAGTCGATTTACCCTTAATCCCGTGGGCGATATGCGCGCAGAAAGACAATCCGCGAATCAACAGATTAATCAAATTTGGGAAGAAGTCGAACGGGAAGAACAACGGTTCTTAGCCAACAGTCCGCTTGAGGGGGAACCGCCTCGGTTTAATATCGGTTATTCAGGATCATCATCTTCTTCCGACAGAAGATATGGGTTTAACATGATCAAAGTGAACGCCGATTCAGAACCGAGTCTCCCGCATTTCCAAAACTATCAAGCGTTCATCGGTACAACGCACATCCGCGCAGCAGAAAAGGCAGGATTGATAAACGAACAACGCTTGGCACGAACCACCATTCGACAAGCAACATGGGATGAACGGTTGATGAAATTCAGCCCAGCAAGCCTCTATACCTTTGCAACTTCCGCCTGGGCAGGCACGGATATGAATGGCATGTTAGATTTCGTCGGCGCAGTCCAGGCATACCGCCAGATACTGATTGACTATTTGCACGATAAAGACGCGTTTGCGAGTCGACGCTGGTTTGCTTCTGACCAAGGTGCAGTAGATTGGTGGGATTTGCCGCAGTTTCGCTTCGCGCGGGCGGATGTCTCCGAAAACGCACAACGCGCCCTGCCAGATGTATCAATTCTTTTCCTCATGAATCTGGTGCTGTTTATGGTAAGCTTTCTGATTTTTATCAGAGTTGAAGTTTAAAGGAGAAAACACAATGATTAGACATATCATTCAAAGAGAGTTCTTTGACCATCTCAACAGCCTCCGCTTCGCCTTGACTGTCATCATCATGGCAGCACTCATGATAACCAATGCCGTGGTGCACCTTCAGAGCCAGCCAGACAAGGTCCGGAGCTATTCTGAGAACGTCGCCCGTGACCGCGACACATTGCAGTCGCGGACGGAGCTCTATGAACTCCTGAGAAAGGGGCCTGGGACACTTTACAAACAGCCATCCGCATTGACTTTCATTGCAGACAGCGCGGATGCCTTTTTGCCGAATCGCGGCACGCAAAATTGGGGATCCTGGAGTAGAACTGCGGGATTAGGCATACAAGTCAAAAGCATCTGGTCGGCGGACTATCCCACCGCCAATCCGAATGCGCGGGACCTACGTCCCAAGGCGACAAAGATAGACTACGTATTTATCATTACCTATCTACTCTCTTTCATTCCCCTCTTGTTTACCTTCGATGCCCTCTCTGGCGAAAGAGAAAGCGGAACGCTCCGATTATGCCTCGCCAACCCGATTTCGCGTCCCGCACTCTTAGTCGGAAAGTTCTTAGGTACCCTGATAGCCGTTCTCATTCCGTTCTGTTTTGCAGTACTGTTGAATCTGGCGGTAATTTCCACAGATAGTTGGACGCAGCTCGGGGCGGCAGACTGGGGACGTTTGGGGATGATTATGCTGATCGCCTTAGGTTACGCCAGTATCTTCATCGCAATCGGGTTGATGGTCTCCGCTGGCACGCGAGACACCCGGGTGAGTCTCGTCGTGCTGTTGATTATCTGGGTGGCACTCGTCGTCTTTATGCCTTCCACTCTCGGCACGCTCTCCACAAAATGGATGTCTCCCGTCCAAACCGCTCATCAAAGGGAAACCGCAAAAAGGCGCGCGCTTGAGCAGATTAACGATGATTTCGACCAGCAAATGATGGACAAAGCGCAATCACAAACCGGAGGTCTTCTCAGTCAACTCATGGACCTTGCGAAAACCTCGCCGAAAGAAGCGGAAAAATTGGCAAAGGAGAAACAAGCAGAACTTATGGCGGCGATGGCGAAAGCCGAAGCCGAAAAGGCAGATGCAGATGAGGAAGAATTGCGTATCAAGGCTGAGTTTGTCAACAAAGATGTCGAAATCCGGGAGCGGCTAAACCGCGAGCATTTAAGGGCACAACTCGCGCAAGTCCAGCGCGCCAGGGCGGTGACACGTTTCTCGCCAGCAGCCATCGTCCAATACGCCCTTGAATCTATGACTGGTACGGGGTTGAACCGCCACCTGCAATTTCTTGACAGTGTGCACCTTCATATCAGACAGTTCCGAGACTTCATCATTGAAACCGATCGTGCCGATACAGAAAGCCCCCATATCATCGGAATCCCGGAGGGAATGTCCAACAAGCCGATTTCACCGCAGGCACTTCCAAACTTCGAGGATAAAATCACTTTTAGCGATACCTTCAACGCAGCAATACTGGATATACTGTTGCTCGTCGGACTGCTCGGCGTATTTCTTTTAGGGGCATTCCTGATTTTTATCCGTTCAGAGGTATAAAAAAGGAAAAAACTATGATAAAAAGAATCCCTACACGTTCCTTATCCTATCTGTGGCTCATCTCTATCTTCACTGTCCTGCTTGGATCAGCAACGCACGCCCAAACGATAGAAACCGTCATTCCATCGGATAGCTTCCTCTACCTCAAACTCCAAAACCTACAAGAATGTCGTGTGGCAATTGGGAGCTCCGAAAACTGGAAGGCGGCTGCAGGTTTCATCTCCGCTGCCTCACAGTGGCAAGATATTCAACAACTCATGCAGGCACTGCCCATGTTTACAGGGGCGGACATCCAAGGTTTAATCGAAACCTTTTTGGGAAGCCAAGTCGCAGTGACAGTTTCGCCTGGCGCAGCGGGGTTGATGGTGGGAATCGTTATTGAAAACAGCGGGAACCAACGCCAAGCAGCCGAACAAATCTTATCCCAAGTCGTGACAACCCTCAGCGGCATGGCAGGAAACCCCGTACAACCTGAGGTAGGAGACTATCAAGGCATCACGTACCATACTGCACAACTTAACACACTGGAACTCACATACGGGCGCGTTGATGAAACCCTTCTGCTGGTGGGCATTACCCCTGGTAGCTTTGAGAAAATGGTGGACACCTACAAGACTAAAGGACGTGCCATCACTGAAAACACTGCCTATCGTCCTGTTGCGGATAAATTTGGGAAAAGCGAGGTATTCGCGTATGTGGATGTGGAAACAGGAGGTCCTTATCTGAAAGCACTCCTACCGCCTGTTGTTGGTAAACAATTAGACGCTTTCCAGACGTTGGTCTACAGGTGGGATCTGCTGAAACCGGGTGGCAGCCAACAGCTGTCCGGCACATTGAAGAATGGTGGACAAGGTACACTCATCTCGCTGTTCCAAGAGCCATCTAAAATGCAAGCCATTCAGGGCTTGTCAGGGGACGAGGTGCTCTTCCTTACGGTCGCGCCATCAAGTTCCCAGACCTTTTGGCGGATGCTCTTTGCTTCCGAGAGGAACACAACCTCCATCGATGAGAGCCTCAGGAGTTTTCTGATACCCGATCAGACCGATCTGCTTGCGGCAGTGACAGGCGAACTTGTTATCAGCGCGGATATTTCCTTCTTAGAGAAACCTCCTAATTTTAACACCGGATTGACGGGTGGAAAGATTGAAAGGTTTAAAGTTGAATTTGCGGAGACGGATTTAGGGTTGATTTTTAATCCCGCTTCTCCCTTGAAATGGCGGGCTCTTTTCAACGGTCTCCTCGAAAAACTCAGTACCGAATCCCCCCAACAGTTTGACTATAAAGGCATGACCTTTAACACTGCTGCTATATCCGGCACCCTCTATTATGGAAGTGTCAACGAACTATTTGTGATAGCACTGTCTGAAAAACAGTATAAATCCATCGTTGATAATCTTTTGACTGGAAATCCGACATCCAGCTTTAAAAGGAGACTGGAAGATTTACCGGCAAATCCAGCGTGCTTGTTCCAACTCAACATAGAAAAGCTTTTACCTTTTGTTGAAACTGAGGGACTTCCGTGGTGGAGACCGGAGGTAATTGCGTTCACACAAAAAGTAGGGGTTCTGTTCGCTTCGCTCGCTGTCGGAGCGGATGCGGCATCGCTGGAACTGACACTCTCACCCGAAGAAAAACCGATTGATGCAATAGCAAGGCTCGCCCCTATCCTTTTCTTCGTAACCATGATGTTAAGTCAGCGATAGTAAAGAACGCCTTTGTCGGCAGAGCTTGCAATCCCAGGTTATCAGTATGCACCTATCTCCAGATAGTGTCTTTTAGGAACTCTTTCCAATAATAGGTGTGTAACATACTGAAAAAAATAATGCAACCTTTTTGCCTTCAAAACGCGTCACTATAAACATAAGTCAGTATATCTCTCGGTAACCCTACGAAAAAATAGAATGAAGGGATACAACATCCTTCAGGTTACACAAACAAAGGAGACCAAAAAATGAAAAACACTTTTCGCAGCGTAGACGTTCTATCCAGACTTTCACTTTTCACAGTTTTGGGACTTGCCATTTTTCTCAGCAGTTGCTCCGACTATTCGCACACGCAGAAATACATTTCTGAAAGCGAAATAGCGAATATCCAGTTACGCGAACATGTAGAATTCAGTTGGTCAGCACCCCCCAATCACAAAAAGTATACTGGACCCCAAAACGCACGTGAACTTATGCAAGCATTTAATGCAGACTACAACCGTGGACATGCAAAGACCGAGGTGAATATCCATCGTAAAGGCGTTGGCATAGAAACCGCAAATTATGTTAGCACCTTCACAGAACGCGAGATAGATGCAAGATACCCGCGAGAAGAATGGCTCCAACACCTTCTGGACGGAGGCGTTACCATAGAAAATTTCGGCGACTACTCACGCTACCTATCAAAACGGCACACGTTGGCACTTCTCGAAGACAACCCGAATCTGCAACAGTTAGGCATTTTGGATATTCCACCGACAACGGATTGGGAAACTTACAAAGCTGCTTATATGGATAAGTTGGTAAATCACCGTATCGAGATTCTGGGCGCGAGAGAACAGTTCCATCACAGCGAGAAAGGACCCTTCAGTTCTACCAATATTACTGAGAGCATTCGCACTGGCAACAGCAAAAACCGATAAAGGTCTCGCTTGAAAACCCTTTAAATTTCTGGTATCATATACACAGAGAAAACCAACTGTAGGAGAAACCCAATGTTAGAAACCCGCGAACTCACGAAAGTCTATAATGAAAGCGTTTTAGCCGTTAACAACTTGAATCTAAAAGTGGATGATGGCGAAATCTATGTCGTTCTCGGCGCAAACGGAGCAGGGAAAAGTACGACCATCTCCATGCTCCTGAACTTTATCGAACCTACAAGCGGCACCGCACTCGTCGGGGACATTGAGATACCTAAGTTTCCACTGGAAGCCAAGAAGCATCTCGCCTACGTCTCCGAGAACGTCGAACTCTATCGCAACTTCACGGCACGTCAAAACCTGTCTTTCTTTGCGAAAC
This sequence comes from Candidatus Poribacteria bacterium, assembly GCA_028820845.1. Lineage (NCBI taxonomy): Bacteria > Candidatus Poribacteria > Candidatus Poribacteria bacterium. The sequence continues at coordinate 69,696 of JAPPII010000010.1, read as the reverse complement.
TCGGTGGACGGAAGAAGGTATCCAATGAGGAATTAGATGCAACACTCGGACGTGTCGGTTTACCAGAGGAAGCGTTTACACGGCGCGTCAAGACGTTCTCTAAAGGGATGCGTCAACGCTTGGGGATTGCTATTGCGATTATGAAGAACGCACAAGCCGTCCTGCTCGATGAACCGACCTCCGGCTTGGATCCCAAGGGCGGTGCCGATTTCTTGAACCTACTCCGCCAACTCAAAGAGGAAGGGAAAGCCATCTTCATGTCCACGCACGATATTTTCCGTGCGAAGGAGATCGCCGATAGGATAGGAATCCTTGTGGAAGGTAACCTGGAGCGGGAACTCACGCGCGACGAGATTCAAAAAGAGGACCTTGAGGCGTTGTACCTGCACTATGTCGCTGGATATGAATCTGAAGAAGACGCGCCTGAGTAGAGAGAGAAGGGTGAAAAAATATGGATGGATGGAAGATACTTGGACGGACAGATGGATGGATGGAAGAATGGGTGACACCAATCTTCCAACCTTCCAATCTTTCAATTCCAATGCTCGTGTTTATTTTTATCGGCACGATAGGGATATTGCTGCCTACAGAAACACCGATAGCGTTTGCAGAAGAGACCCAACCGGTTTCCGATGAGAACAGAGCAAAAACCAAAGAGGAACAGAGCCGCCAAATCCAGATAGAGACGAAACGCTTGGAAATGGAACTCAAGGAACAACTGATGAAAAAGAAGTTGGTTGAACTTGAAAATCTTAAAGCGATGATGATGGAGGCAAATAATATCGTCACTGTCTCTCAAGTGAATAAAGCGGAGGAAGATTACGAAACCGCCGTCTCCGAATACGAACAAGCAAAACTGACGCTGCAAGACACCGAACTTAACTCGCTCAAGGACGAGTGGCACATCACTGTCGAAAGCACAAACTTATATGAATCCGACGACGGAAGAGAACTGTTCTCAATCACGTTGCGGAATAGCTCATCCCCCGTCACACTCGTTGAGAGCTCCAAAGTGTTGGGACGCGAAATTATTATTAGTGCACAGATTGACGACATCTTTGTGTCGATTAAAGAGCAGGAAGGTTACGGCACAAGTGGGGCAATTATCGCTGAACCTTACGAACAACGCATCGAAACGCTCAAAGAGGGTGAAGCCGTTACGTTAGAGTTTGAACTCATAAAAGAGGATGTACGAGATGTCGTTGTCGAGTTGATATACTCGGGTGAGACTGACAATAAGAATATCCACTTAAAACAGGAAGACCCCTACATCTCCGTCGTGTCAGCGAGACGCTACAAGAAGGGCGACCGACGGCACTTGGAGGTTGTACTTACCTACGGTGCCATAAAGGGAGAGAGAAAAGAAACAGACACCACTGACCCCACAGATTACTCGAATGGCGCGACAGCGCAAGAGATTAACAACGTCTATGTCTCCATCAGAGACGAAACTGACGCGATTATCGGTTTCCCCTACGAATACCGGATCCCATCGCTGAAAGATGGACAGGCGACAACTCTTGATTTTGAACTCCGACGGAATATTGATAGCGTTACGGTTCATATTCTATACCTTGACAAGCCGTACCCGAAAAAAATCCATCTTGAGGAAGATACACGCCACATTTCTATCCTGAGTGCGAAGAAGTTTCGCGTGGACAACCAAATGATGGTGACGCTTCAACTCAAGAACACCTCCACAACCGAGGCGATGCCGAGCAACGCAACCCCTGAAGAGATTGCAGCGGCAAACGAGATCCGAGGAATTTACGTCTCCTTGCTCGATGTCACCGATGACACAAACATCGTCAAACCTTATGAAACGAAGATACCCGTCCTCGGCTACAACGAAACCGTGGAACTGACGTTTCAACTTCAGAAAGATGTCGAAAGCTTGAAGGTGGAGTTGAAGTATCCCGAACTCCCCGAACCCGACACACGCCTCATCTATCTACAAAAAGAATCTGCCTTGGATGTGGTAAACGTCAGTTCATTACGATTTTCGCAGGAGGGGAACCTCGGCAGCAGCGTCACTTATGACTTGACATTGGATCGGTTGGCTGAAACAGAAAACACTTTCCAACTCCGCGTCATTAACCTGCTGAACCGCCTCTCCTTTGAATTCCAAGACCCAGAAACGCAGTCGCGTCAGTCACAGGTGAAGTTCACGCAGGAACAGTCGAAACGGAGTTTGTCCCTAATCGTCTATCTGCCAGAAGAACTGGATGCCTCCTATCTTGACAGTACACTTGAGTTCTATGTTGCTGTTTTGGACGAGGCAGAGGCAAACGAACTCGGTGGGGTCAACAATCGCTTGGATTTACCCGCCGATAGGATCGCGGGGATACAAGGCGGGGTTGAACGGTTTGAACTGATTCCAAAAGGTGTTCCAGAGATTGAGGTATTCGTGCCGAATGCGTTCCAGACAATTAAAATAGGCGAAGAGGTCAACATGACAGCGACGTTAAAGAATATCGGTACCCGCGACCTCGTCGATATCCGTATGATCGTTGATGTCAACACGGACTGGAAATACACGGTTATCCCCGAAGTTGTCAGTTCACTCGGACGGAATGCGGAGACGGAGATACAACTGACCTTAAGTCCACCTGCGGATATCGGGGTTGGCGAATATCAAGCGAAGTTAAACGCCGAAGTCACGGTCGATAACCGGAAGTTTGAGGCACGCGACCGTTCAATTACAGTACAGGTTGAATCACAGACGCAAATGTCGGTAACGACGCTCCTTTTCGGTGCGTTGATTCTCCTTATGATTGCGATTGTGGTTGTCACAATCCGCATCAGCCGCCGTTAAGGAGCTTGAGAATGAACAAAAAGTTGACGGCACTTGCAGTGTGTCTGTTTCTCAGTATTGCGGGTGTCGTCTCAGCACAACGCCTTGTCTCACTTCAGCCAGAACGCGCAATAGCACTCGCTTTACAAAACAACGAAACAGTCAAAAAAGCAGAGAAAGTTGTCGAGCGCGCCAAGGCAAACCTCCGTGTCTCTAAAGCTGTTTACCTCCCACAGGTCGGACTCACCGGCGAATATCAAAGACAGAAAGATGGCGACATCGAAGACAGAGACTATCTCACTCGCGCACAAGCGAGCATGCTCTTTGCGCAATTCGGTGAAATCCCGCAAGGTCTTGATGCCGCACAGGAAGAGGTTCGCAAAGCCGAAATTGAATACGAACGCGCCAAGAAGGAGATCGTCTACGCTGTTCGGAATCTCTGGCATAATATTATTCTCACGCAAGAAGAAATTAAAGAACGGGGTGCGATTGCGGTGGAACTCGAAAAGAAATTAGAAGGCACAAAAATTGAACAGACCCAAAGGCGGATTCCATTTCTCAGGCAACTCAACACAGAATTGGAACTCTCAGAACAGCAACTCGCACTCAACGAACTCCAACGACAACTCGACGTGGATACCGCTGAACTCATCAGTCTCACTGGACTTGACCCACTTGCACAGGTTGTCCTTTCGCGCCCCCTTCCAGACGACGATGTAACGCTCGAAGCTGCCGTTGAACTCGCAATCACCAATAGTCTTGACCTTCGCGACTTACAAGGCGATATGTTGCGTCAAGAACGTCTCGCCGGAGAGACTATCTGGAACCGCTTCCCTGAACTCTCTGCTGAAGCACGCTATAAGGATCTCAGTGTGCTCCTGGAGCAACAAGCAGGTAACCAGACGTGGGACGCAAAAGCCATCTATGATCCGGTGATACTTGACCGTGAACGAGATGGCGCGAGTCTCTTTGAGACAAATCCACGCACCCAAGATGGATGGGAACTGGGTTTTAAGTTCAACATCCCGTTATACGATGGAAATAAGACGAAGAACCTTCGCTCCCGAGAAGTCGCAGAACTTGAGCGAATGCAGCTCGAGTACGTCGAAAAAACAAAGTTAATCCGTGTAGAGGTGCGACGGGACTACCGTGAGGTGGCAAATGCAAGAGAACGGATGGAAATTGAAGAAAAGCGGGTGAGAATTTTCGAGCAACAGTTACGGACGATTGAACGCGTGCTGGATGAAGTCACCGTCGAAATCCCCGGTTACCAAGGTCTAACCTACAACGATGCGTTTCAAGCACAAGCACAATTTACAGAGGCACAACGCGTCTATTATCAAACCCGCCGAGATCATGCAAGGGCAAAGGAAAAACTCCGAGAAACAATGGAGTGGATTGAATAGTAGTTAGCGTTCAGTCATCAGGGCGTTGCGTGCTGCGTCCGCCACTCTCAGCAATCAGTAAGAGCATCTATCAGTTGTGGACGTTTTCACCCGCCACAAACGAACTACTGACTGCTGAAGCATAGCGACCTGACCGCTGACCGCTATTTTACCTCACTCATCAAAAAAGAAACCTGCGCCATAATAAAAAATAGCAGATTAAACAACACCAACAAACCGACCTGAGATAACACACTCCGATACGAGATATGCTCTGTGAACACCGGCACCGCCGCTGGATTCACCGGCTTCTGCGACAACCCCTCTTTTACAGGATAGATGTGTAGACTCTCCGGATCGCTCTGATCTTCGGTTTCGATGAAATCTATGAACGTCTGTCGATAACGGCGCGCCTGTTTGACGAAATTCATATAACTGACGATGCCGGTATTCGCAAGTCCTTCCATTGCATACTGGAAGGTCGTTATCGGTGAGATTTGAGTAATATCTCGGGCGAGCTGCACCTGCTTAAACTGCTGGTCGATTTGTCCATCATTAAATCGAGTTTTCGTCTCTATCTCTTTGGTGAGGTAGGTCGCCCAGCGTCGCGTTGCTTCGGGATTCTCGATGGCTGCTGCCTTCCTTAACTTAGATTCTGACCCACCAAAAGGTCGGTATTCATCTCTCAACTGTTTTAACTGCACATCTTTCTGCATTGACACTTCGTCAACGGAGGGAATCGGATTTAGATTGCCAACAAAAGTCCCAAGCAGACTCGGAAATACGAACGCCAAGCAGACCCAAGTCAATAAGAGCCATACTAAACTTGTGATTGCGTTTGAAACCCGACTTGAGAAAAACAACCCGAGAAAGATGAAAACAGAGACGTGTAATGCAAACAACCCGACCATCCCCAAAACTCGCAACCACTCACTCGACGCAAAAGGAATATTCCGGGAAATAAGGATAAACAACAGGTTCATCAGGATACCAATTACAAGTGGAACCATAAGGGTCAAAAACGCTCCGAGGTATTTACCTAATAACACTTGGCTGCGCGAGACAGTATTAGACATTATGAGGCTCAGCGTGCCGCGGGCTCTCTCCCCAGCGATCGCATCAAAAGTGAATAAAATCGCAAAGAAACTCATGAGGCCCCCGATGAAGACCCAGTCAATCTTAATCCGCTGCATCGCGCCCCCGACTTTACTCTGCAAAGGATACTCCAGTGTCCACGGCGGTGTCCATCCGTAATCCTCAGTTTGATTCTGACCGCTGCGGCTGGACGATCCTTCGCCGGTCATCTTGACAAAACGCGGGACGAGCTCATCAGTTCCATCCGCACAGAAAGTCATTGGGCTCGGAAACTTCGGAATCTCTCCAGGGCCCCTGAGTGCTAACTCCGCCAAACTCGTATCCGCGTGATTTTTAATATGCTTTCTCTTCTGTTCCACCTGTCGATTATAGGTATTAATCTGCGTGGTATAGCCGTAACCGCCTAAACTGTATATCAACGCGTTCGCCAAAAACAGGAGAGGCAAAAGAATAATCATCAAGGCAAATCGGAGGGTCGTGAGATTGTGATGTATCTCTTTCGTCGCAATGTGTAGAATCATTCGTCTCTCCTCCTTTCAACTCATATCATACCGTAGGAAGGATACATAAGCCGTCATGAACAGAACAATATTCCACGCCAACAATATCAAAACATCCATTGATGCCTGTGAAAAACTTTCAGAAAGGGAAAGCCGCCGATGCTTGAAAACCGGTAAATCTGTCAATTCCGCAGCACCCTTATCCGTGGAAAACCATGCTCGCGACGAAAACGCCTTCTTATCCTTCAAATACTCAACAATCTCGCGTTTATAGGCTCTGGAGTCGGCAATAAAATCGTTATAACGCTGCCGATCGGTCCCCGCTATCGCACCAACAGCGAAATTATAAACATCCGCGAAGGAAATACGCGAGAGCGCGTCTGCGAATCTCACATTTCGCTCTCGAATTTCCGCAGGTTCTTTGAGAATTTCCTCCGCTTTGTTCGCGTATGTAACCCGAAGTTGTTCCTGATAGCCTAAAATCTCCTGGAAGATAGAGGTATCCGCTTTACTAACACTGTTGACGCTATAACTCTCTGTCAAGAAATAGCCCCCAGACATAGAACCAGACCTCGTTCCCGTTGAAGATGTCTCAGGTTCCCAAGTAATTGACTCTTTCAAATCATCATAGCCCCGCTGTTTAACGTAGGCATCCCGTTCCTTTCTGAACTGATCCCAGACATCAAAGGCGGGCTGAAGGACCGACTGTTCGGATTTAGATGGATGTGGCGGGAACTTCTCCACTGCAAACGTCACTACATTTGAATGAACGCTCGTCAGAATCACCCAAATAAACATCGAAAGAATTAACGTTGTCGCCGCTTCCTTCGTCCAAACGGATAGGACAAACCCTAAAAGATACCACGTTGACACGTACAACAACGAAACACCAAATATTAAGATGATATGTGCGATGTCGTTTCCATCAAAAGCGGTAACTGGTGAAGCGAAAGATATTAACAGGACCACGAGTAAACTCACCAAGATGATAGGAAACAGCGATAACATTCCACCAAGGTATTTCCCCAGCACGACTACATCTCTCGGTACCGCATTGGATAACACAAGTTTCAACGTGCCATCCTCTCTCTCACCCGAAATTGTGTTGTAAGCGAACAGAATCGCCAAAGCACTGAGAACGATTTTGAAGATGAAAACCACATCAACAGCCAGGAACATGGCAAGGAAGGGGTTGTCTGAACCCCGCTTTTGCGTCGGGGGCAACCAGATAGGGAAAGTAATGAATTCAAAGATGGGTTTTGAGAGTTCAACGGTGACCGTATTTGCCCCGAAGTTCTCTGTCCCTACGTTAAATATTCCGAGCAGGTTTGGTTTTCGGTGCGCTTTCGGCTTGATGTCAACATAGAGCTCCCATGTCCGAGTTTCCTCTTGTGCCTCCCGTATCGCGGTGTTATATCCCGCCAAACGTTTTTCGTAATCGTCCACTTGGACGAAAACAGCAACGGCAGTTGAAAGCAGACACACGATAAACCCAATCATAAATCGGGATGTCAACACATTTGAGACGAATTCTCGTTGGATAATTAGCCAAAGTGTATGCATAAACTCACCTCATTACAAAATCACTGATCCTCACCTAAGATTCCCGACCAAATTGCACGTTGCGACTCTGTGTTATCCGTTTTTTTTCTAATAGCGACATCAGTAACATCCGACTCCAATGGCGGTTCTTTAGACGGATCCCCTTCTAATGTAACAGGCAAGACAATCTCTGCTCCCTCTCTTTCAAGTGTCAACCTCACCACATCCCCAGATTTCCAATCTTTGGCAGCCCTTCTAATGTCGTCACGCGTCTTCACCGGTGTGCCGTCAATACCTATCAGCCTGTCATCATCCTGAAACTTTCGGGATCGATGGATGAACATGCCGCCACCCGGCGGTCCCCCAAATGAACCGATACCCAGCATTTCATGGATGATATACCCAAGTTTCGGGAGCCGTTCTCCAAGGTCTATCTCAACATCCACACCCACGTCCTTAAGGTATTCCTCTAACGGTAACCTTTCCGTCCCCGTCACGTATTTGCTGAAGAAAGGTTCAAAGTTTTCACCCGCAACTTGGCTGACGATCCTGATGACATCGTCCATCGTGTACGCAGTATCGGTGAGACCAAACTCTCGATACATCTGCTGCATCACATCGTCCAAACTGCTTCGATTTTTCGTTAGATTACGAATCTGTAAATCCAGTGCGGCAGCGATTAAACGCCCACCGTCGTAGACGAGTTCTCGATTGGCTAATTTATCTTCACCGGCCTCTCGAATGGAGCGTTCGCCCTGTTGAGACAGATACGATTCCCATGCAAGTTCAAGACTCCTGAGAAAATCGCCTTCAGAAATAAGTCCGAGGCGAGTACAGATAACACTTGAATAATACTTACTGAAACCTTCGCTGAACCAATACTCCTGTTCATTAACTTCGCTGAACCCATACTCCTGCTCAGCAAAATGAATAACTTTTCCGTTCCAGATATAACCAATCACATTTGCAACCAAGGGTCCCCAAAAATCCGCTCTGCCGTCGTCCAATGCGCCACCGATCAGAGCCGTGATGCTTCTTTCTGATGCCCCACCGCTGCGGTATTCTTCCCCGCCATAAGGATTCATGACAAATAGCATGCTGCCTTTCGGGGTTCCACCAAATATGCCTGAATATGCCTGTAGAATTGCCTCGACAGCAGACGCAACTTTATCCATTGAAGCTTTAAAGCGTCCCCCCAGTGCAAGCACAATCTCTGCCTCTCCTGAACTTACCAGACGCTCAGAATGTTCACCAAGCACGAGGTACGCATACATCAGATCGTCTTGATTTTTACAAACAAAACGGTGTCCGTTGGGTTCAATCCGCTCCCAAGGGGTCGAGACGGACCAATTATCAGGTACATCAACAGACAGTTCAATATCGTCCACCTCACCAACGATAAACAGCGCATATCCGGGCCAGAAAATACAATCGTCTTGGGCATACGGAGCTTCGTCTCTACCAAAGGGCCAATCCCGTTCATCGTGATCCAGCAACACTTTGTATTGGAGTGTCACAGGCGATGCATCACGTGTTTCAACGACCCACTGCGTTTTGGCAATCTCTTCTACAACCAGTGCTTTACCTTTCGCATCAGTAGCCGTCACATCTCTAAGAGAACGGGCATATCCATCGTACAACCAATCGGTACCAAAACGACTCATAGAAAAAAACAAACGCTTTCGGTCATTTTTCGTACCACCGCCGCTTTTTGGCGTTAGGATACACTTGACATTCGCTACGCGCGGCTCATTCGCATCAACACTGACCTCATATCTTGCCGATTCAAGTTGCACCGGGTTACCAGCATCCTCAAGTTGACGGAAATTCCTGATGACACGCCACACCTCAATAACCGCTTTATCGCGATAGGTATTATGCCACTTGTATGTCCACTGCGTGTCTATCTGAACAGGAAAGTACGTTTCGCCTTGCTGCGTCGGCGTTTCGTATTTAAGCAATTCGGCTTCTGTTGCGACACCGTTGGAATGTTCATAACGCATCTTCACGAGTCCAACACCTTTGGCAAACCACAGATAACGCGTCCCGTTTACAAGCGCACTTCGCAACTCAGCGTTGGTATCTTCTACATCAGCATCCGTGAAAACAGTCTTATGCTTCAGGCACATTGGAAAAGTGCCCGCGGATACATTTACCGTTTCATAAGCCTCAACGGTTGCTGTCCCTCGTGATTTCCAACCGCCTTCCTGTTCCCACGAACTACCCGAAACCAAAGGAAATTTAAAAAGGTCAATCCAACCGTGGGTGAGATAGTGCAGTAACATGTACATCGGCGATGGATCGCCGCCACCCCAACCTTTCGTGTGAAAGCCAGAAGATGTAAAGACCTTAGAAGTTTGGTTGAAGTTAAAACCGCCTTCTGCCAAATGATCACCCGTTTCCGTTGCCGCAGTCGTCTGAATGTCAACGCGGCGCGGCTCACTTCTCAATAGGTTCGGACCGACGTTTTCTCGAAGCATTGATTCCTCCTTCTCTAATCGCTTCCTTGCACGATATAAACGACTTTTCACTGTATTCAACGACACCTCTAAACGCTCACTCATCTCTTCACAGGTCAAGCCTTTGTAATAGTGCAGAACCATTACAGAACGTTCACCAACGGGTAACTTTTGCAGGAGATATTCCACAACTTCTCGCAAATCAGCCGTTGATGCCTGTATCCGTTCCTCTTCAAGGTACTGTGTATAAAACAACTGTTCCAATTCGGCTTTCGGCAGCGTATCCAGGGACTGCATCGCAATCGGCTTCTTTTGTAGCCACGCAACGCATTGACGCTTCGCTATCGCATGCAACCACCCAGAAAAACGATTCGGATCTCTTAAACTCGGCAGCGACTTAAAAGCTTGGATAAAGGTATCTTGCGTAATCTCCTGCGCCGCGTGAAAATCACCAATCTCACGCCATGCAAGTGAATACACCCAACGTCGGTGCTTTTGCATCAATGTAGTGAACGCATCTTCATCACCTGACAAGATACGATGAATCAGATCAATATCGTCGTTTTTCATGACCATCTCCTAAAGAATATTGCCTTGTGATGTTAAGTGGGATTTTAAGGGTGGAAAGGTTGCATAAAATGAATTTTTATGCAAAATTTTTTGCTATGGAGGGAAATAGAGGAATACATAGAGGGATCGATAATTTTCTTGGATGCCCCAACTTGTTGGGACGCGGGTGAGCGAAACAGCCCCGAACAAGTTCGGGCATCCAGAGTTGGAACACTACCGAATTATTTTTTTACCTCATCAAAGTGTTCCTATAACTATTAGTCTGTCAACCTTCAAATGATGGGGAAACCCTGGTTCGTAGTAGTGCGATTTATCGCACGTCAGAAACGGGCAATGAATTGCCCTACTACGAACTACCTCTCAGTTTAGATGTGACAGAACACTATGATGGGAAATTCTAATAATCCGCGATGGAGCCATCCGCTAATCTATTATCGGGCCAAGTAAACCGCCTTCCCGCCTCTTGACCGACTTCAATCACTTTTGCCTCATCTACTTCAACACCTAAACCGGGGCCTTCTGGCAGCGAAACGTAGCCTTCCTCATCCATCTCCCACGTTTTGTGGGCGACTCCGTCTGGAAGGACGTTTTCATAACCCTCGTGGATCAGGAAAAACGGCACTGCAGCAGATAGGTGAAAACTTGCGGTGAGACCGAGGTAGGACATCGTGCAGTGTGGTGCGATCGGGACGTGATGCGCCTCGGCGAGCGCAGCGACTTTTTTAACCTGTGTAATACCGCCGCCGTGTCCGACATCGGGTTGAAGGATATCAATCACCTGCGCCTCAAGGATTTCGCGGACCTCCCATATTGTGCGATCGCGCTCACCCGTCGCTAAGGGGACAGGGACTGACTCTCGGATCTTACGCATCACTTCAATGTTGCCCGGCACCCACGCCTCTTCTAAGAAAAGCAGGTCATCGGGTTGCAGATAACTGGCGAACTGTTTGACGATAGGGGGCGGTAGGCAGCTATGCGCGTCAAACATGACTGCACCGTCGGAACCGACCTTCTCTCGTGCATCCCGCACGCGCTGCACCAAATCGGCGATTTCATCGGGGGTGCCAGCAAAAGGTTTGGAACCTCCCGGTCCCGTCTTGATCGCTTTCGGACTCGGATACTTCCAAATCTTATCTCGGCAGGGACCGCCGAGCAGGCGATACACCGGCACGCCCCACAACTTTCCAGCAATATCCCACAACGCCATATCAATCGCGGAGATAGTATGCACCATCAAACCGCCACCTCGGATGTTTCGGTGTGCGCGGAAGAGGCGTTGCCAGTGATGCTCAATCCGCGTCGGGTTTTCTCCGATAATCAGTTCCGACAAGGAGCGTGCCAACGCACAAGTGACGGTTGTCTCCATGTTGTTAATCTCGCCCCAACCTGTAACCCCCATGTTCGTTTCAATCTTGACGTATGCTTTCACACCCATTGGGAAAGCCTCAAGGTTTGTCACTCGAATCTGAGAACCTTTATCTTGATAGTCTGCCATACAAGAACTCCCTTTCGTTTTTCCTTATGTTTACACACTTCCGAAAGTTTGTCAAGATGCTGACTACTTCAGAATCAGGATTTATGGATTTACAGGATGATATTATTGTGAATATAGTATTAACTTAACAGTATATTTTTGAGCAATTTACCCTTAAAAATGTTACACTGGTGTAACATTTTGTGTCCAGTGTGTAACGTTAGAGAACATAGTGGCCGTAAGGGTTTGTTGATGTTTAATTTTCTGTTATAAAAAAAATAATTTGGCGAAAAGTGTAACATTTTGCAGGAGCGGGTTAATGGTATTATTGACATGTTCAGTGTTGAGAGATTCACGGCGTCTGTCCTCCTTTGAAGATAGGGATACTATATTATATTATATTTGCTAAATTTTGTCAAGTTAAAATGTGTTGGTGGTTTATATTCTTGAGGATTTAGGGTCGAAAACTTTACACATCCCAGAAGGAAAGATTAGGGCCGTTTAGTTTTCTGTTGACCGAAAGGGTAAAAATTGATAGAATCCTTATCAATACAAAAGGAGGCGAAACTGATGGCAAACCAGACATACCGAATCGGAATCATCGGATGCGGGGGGATGGGTAGGTCCCATTCCAGAGCGTGGAAAAACAATCCCGATGTCCAAGTCGTCGCAGCAATGGACATCTTCGAGGAATCCGCGAAACGGACGGCTGATGAATACGACATTCCGGCTACCTATACCGACGTTGACGAAATGTTGTCAAAAGAGGATTTGGACATCGTTAGCATCACAACGTGGCAGGGCCCCCGAGCAGAAGCCACTGTCGCAGCAGCGAAGGCAGGTGTGAAAGGGATCATCGGAGAAAAACCGATGGCAGCTTCGCTCGGACAAGCCGATGCCATGATTGCCGCCTGCGAAGAAAACAACGTCAAACTCATCATCGGGCATCAAGGTAGATACAGACCGGCAAACATAGAAATACGACGACTCGTCGCTGCAGGAGCTATTGGCGAACCGACAACCGTCCATCACCGCGCCAAACAGCACGCCGGACTGCTCAATACAGGTACACACGCTATCGACGGCTGGCGATTCATGCTGTCTGACCCAGAAACGTTGTGGGTTATTGGACAGACATCCCGAACCACTGACCGGTGGGAACGCCGGACGATTTGTGAAGACCTCTGTATGGGTTTGGTCTGCTTTGAAGGCGGTGCACGCGGTATCTATGAAGGCGACCTACCGGAACCACCCGTCTCAATGCCTCAAATTGCTGGCACAGAAGGGCAGATTCGCAACGGTCCTGATGGCACGATCCTCCTCCAAAACGGAGACGCACAGGGATGGCAAACGATCACACCGCCACCAGAGCCTAAGAACCAGTTTCAGGAACTCATTGAGTGGATCGAGGGTGACATTTCTGACCATCGCGGGAGTGGTGTCCAAGCCCGCTATACGCTTGAAATTATGTTGGCTATCTACGAGTCGCTGCGAATTAAGAACGTCGTCACGATGCCGATGGAAACGAAAGAACTACCGCTTGAAATTATGGTTAACGACGGCACACTACCCGTCTTGGAAGAAGGACGCTACGACCTCCGTACACCCTTTGAAGGCCAAACTCGGAAGAATTAATCTTTGTCCCATGATCTGTTAGGTTGTGCATGGAGAAACCGATGGAGAAGAAAGAGAGCAGACGTTCATTTTTAGAACTCGCAACAGCACTGATTGGTGGAATTCTGAGCCTCGCCGCCGGAATTCCGCTCATCGGTTTTGCGATCTCACCTGCTTTTAAGAAGCCGGAATCGAAATGGGTCGATTTGGGACTCGCTGATCGGCTGAGAAACAGTCGCTTTAAAAAGGTAGATTACACCTTCACCGCGAAAGACGGCTGGGTTCAAGCGACGAAAAAACGTTCCGTCTATGTAACCGACACCGGCAATGGGGAGTGGAGCGTTTTCTCGCGTACCTGTTCGCACCTCGGTTGTCTCGTCCGGTGGGATGAGCAGAAGGAATCTTTCCTCTGTCCGTGTCACGGTGCGATATTCGATAAGACTGGCGCGGTTGTTGCGGGTCCGCCGCCAGAGCCGTTGCAGAGACTCGAGACCAAAGTGGAAGCCGGTATTTTATACGTGAAGGAGACGTAGCAGGATGGAAGGTCGGAAGGATGGAAGGTCGGAAGGGTGGATGGCGTTTATGCGTGAACGCCTTCCATTAGAGTCGGTGGACAGACACCTCCGCAAACCGCTGCCGAAACATATTAATCTGCTATTCTCGCTCGGTAGCTTGGCGATGTTTCTGCTCCTCCTTCAAGCTGTCACAGGTGCTTTCCTTGCGTTATACTATTCACCCTCACCCGAACACGCCCATAACGCCGTAACCTATATCAGCGAAGAGGTTCCGTTCGGTGCCTTCGTGCGGGGCTTGCACCATTGGGGCGCGAGCGCGATGGTCATCATCGTGTTTCTGCATCTGCTCCGTGTTGTTCTCTACGGTTCATACAAAGCACCGCGCGAACTCACCTGGATATTCGGCGTTTTCCTACTATTGATTGTGCTCGGTTTCGGATTTACAGGCTACCTGCTCCCGTGGGACGAGAAGGCGTATTGGGCAACGGTTGTCGGTGTGGAAATCGCCAGCACTGCGCCCGTGTTAGGTGATTTTGTCGCGAAGGTGATGCGCGGTGGCGCAGAGATAGGTGCCGTGACGCTGTCGAGGTTCTACGCACTTCACACCATCTGGTTGCCGTGGTTAGCTTTCGGCTTGGTCGGTGTGCATCTCTTCTTCGTCCGATATTACGGTTCTTCAGGTAAACCGGAAAACACGCCAGAAGAGATGAAGACTGGGAAACCGTTCTATCCCGATCAGGTATTTGAAGATGTTGTCGGCATGTTGATCCTCTTTGCAGTCCTTGCATCTGTCGCCCTATTTGTTCCCGTTCCGCTTGAAGATGTCGCTGATCCGACGAATGCGGATTATGACCCGCGACCCGAGTGGTATTTTCTATTTCTGTTTCAACTCCTGAAATACTTCCAGGGTCCCTTTGAGATCATTGGGACGTTTGTCATCCCGACAGTCGGCATGGTGCTATTGCTCCTCCTTCCGTTTTTAGACAAAAGCGAGCGGGTTGTTCTCTGGAAACGTCCAGTCGCGTTGACGGTCACAAGCGTCTGTGTCATAGGAATTGTCGGTCTGACTATCCTCGGCGCAAGTTCTCCGAAACTCGAAACACAAGAGACCTCACAATCTACAGAACAAGTCCAAGGCACTGTAACGCCGGACACAGAGACGGAATCAGTTGAAGAGGCGGAGGTGGTTTTTGATTTTCAGTTGACGGAAGAGGAAGTTGGTGGAACGGAAGATGGGGAAGCGGTCTTCGACTTTCAACTCACCGAAGAAGAATTGGAATAGTAATGACAAACCATAATTCGCCAGAACAGTTCACACTTTTCCCGACAGACACCGAACCTCAGCTCCCAAGAAACGACTCTACATCTGGCGAAATAGAGTTGGTTTCGTTCCGAGAGCTCGTCCCTGAAATCAAAGACACCGGCTATTTGACACATGCCATCTTTGCTTATCCTGCGAAATTCATTCCACAGATTGTTCGGTATGCGATTACGACCTACACAAAGGAAGGCGATTGGATCGTGGATCCGTTTGCAGGCTCAGGAACGGTGGGGGTTGAGGCGTATCTGTGCAAACGTAATACCTTTCTCCTTGATTTGAATCTACTTCTAAACCACATCATGCCATTGAAGGTCTATCGTGGAAAAGAGCGGCTGCGCGAAGCGGATTTGTTCAAACTATTAGAGGATATGAGAGAAAGCAAACACCAGTTTATACCGCATTGGTCGAGTGTTGATTACTGGTACCCGCCTGAAATTTTAGAGGTATTGACCTATTATTGGGGATTTATCAATAACACGGACAACAGTATCTATTGCGACATTATCAAATCAGCGTTGTTGAAGGCGGGCAAACGGTTCTCCTATACAGAAGACAGAACTCCTAAACTTGCGAGATCCAAGCGTAAGTTGAAAGCTGTAGAGGAGCTGCTAAAGGAAAATTGGAGAGACCAATTAGATGAAATGGTTCACAGTCTCTCCTTGAAGACGTTAAAAAGCCTCAACGACTTCGTGATGTCCACACAACAGTATACATCCGAAAGTAAGGTTGCGTTTAAGGGTGGGGTGGATTCGTCTTACGTTACGGTGCCGTGGACGTGTGATGCTTTGATAACGTCGCCCCCGTATCTTCAAGCGCAAGAATATATCCGCTCGACGAAGATGGAACTGTTTTGGTTGGGACACACTGAGGAAGAGGTTAGAGAGTTATCACGGCTTGAAATCCCGTATCGGAAGGCAGATCGGATTGTTCAAACAGAAACGCTAAATAAAATCAGAGAGATGCTCACGCGGGAGGATCTCCGAAAACGGTTGGACTCCTATTTCTGTCACACAGTCAATGCCCTTGAAAACGCAATGAATCAGTTGAAACCGAATGCTGCTGCCTGTATCTTCGTCGGCAATCCACGAATTGACGGTATAACGGTCGAATTGTGGCGGATATTAGCGGAGTATTTTACGGAACGCGGGTTTACGTTTGAAAAGGTTTACGAGGATCGGATTCAGACACGAAAACTTTTCGGGGCGCGGAAAAACAAGAACCCGGATGGTATGAAATCGGAATTCCTGCTAATTCTGCGGAAGGACACTACCTATCCAGCAGTTCCTCAGCGGTGCGAACCTGCTCTTGGAGGTATGGAATATCCCTCGCGCGCATTAAGAACGCCTCCAGATAACGACGCATCATGAGTGTGTCACCATTTTTCTCATACACCTGTGCAAGGCGATAATATGCCTCTGCGTCGCTGCTATCGAGGGATATACCTCTTTCATAGGACTGGATGGCGCGGAGGAATTCCCCAGTCTCCTCGTAAGCGAAACCGAGATTGAAATAGACATCAGCGTCCCCGGCTTCTATTTCAAGGGCTGCTTCATACTGCTGGATAGCCTCCTGATACATTTCGCGGTAGAGATACGCATCCGCGAGGTTGTTATAGGCATCAACGAAGGTTGGATCTTCTTCAATTGCGGTACGAAAGGCGGCGAGAGCTTCAGCAAATTGGTCGGTTTTATCGTACGCATAGCCGAGGTTGTTATAGAAGGCAGGATTTCCGGGATCGAACTCAAGCGCGGCCTGGAACATATCAATAGCGAGGACATACAGACCGAGATCAATATAAACCAGACCGAGATTGTTGTAGGCGTGTGCGTGCTCGTCATCAAGTGCGATAGCACCCTGAAACGCGTCCAGTGCTTTCTCGTACTCACCCAATTCGCGATAGATTTTTCCGAGTTGGATGTACCCCTCCGCATCTGTCGGGTTGAGTGCCTGTCCCATTTCAAGCCGCAAAGCATCACGTTGAAGTTCGCGCCGCTGTTGCTGTGCCTGATCGGACGGATTACATCCCGATAGCAAATAGGTTAAGAGTCCAACTACGATGAAAAGCCTAACATTAATACAAAAGAAAAAAACAGCATTATGCACAGAAACTTACCAATTAATCTTTTTTCAAACGCACGTTAAATTATGAACCTATTTTGGATTTCAAAATGTTTCTAAATTAACCGAAAATCATCGTGAAACGTAGTGGAACGATGCCCAGGAGCAATAGTTAAAAATATGATTATTGATACACATACGCATTTCTACGATCCGACACGTCCTGAAGGCGTGCCGTGGCCCAATCCGAACGATGAAGTCCTCTACCGACGCGTTATGCCCGAAGACTACAAAATCCTCGCAGTCCCTGAAGGCGTAACAGGCACCGTTGTTGTTGAGGCAAGCAAATGGCTTGAGGATAACCGGTGGATTCTTGACCTCGCCGCAGAAGAACCTTTCATTGTCGGGTTCGTGGGACATTTGGAACCGACAGCTGATTTTGAGGATAATCTGAACCGGTTTTCCGCGAATCCACTTTTTCGCGGGATACGTCTCGGCAGCGGACACCTACGGACAATCGGTGACCCAACGTTCTTGGCGAGTATTGAAAAGTTAGCAGCGAAGGAACTCACCTTGGATCTGCTAATTAACCCCGAAGCCTTATCCATCTTACCGACGCTGGTCGAGCATACACCGGAAATGCGGATTGTCATCAATCATATTGCCGGGGCACGCATATCCGAACAACCGCCTGATGCAGCATGGGTCTCAGCAATCCGTGAGGTGGCTCGCTATCCGAACATCTACTGTAAGGTATCGGGGTTAGCGGAACACACCGGGCAAATTCCCGCGCCAACCGATGTCGCCTATTACACCCCAACGATAGATGTCTTGTGGGACGCGTTTGGTGAAGACCGGCTCATCTACGGAAGCAATTGGCCCGTCTCTGAACGCTTCGCATCTTACGAAGTCGTCCAAAAGATTGTGAACGACTACTTCAGCGCGAAAGGCGATGCAGTCAAAGCGAAGTTCTTCTGGCAGAACGCCAAAGCAGCGTATCAGTTAACGATTTAGCGGTAATCCAGGAGGTGGTTCTGTGAATTTTTCACCGCGGGCTTCCGCTGCCATTCTGCGGCGATTCCACTCAGCCACCTCTTGGTAGGCTTCGGCTTTACCTTCGGCTTTACCTTCGGCTTTACCTTCGGCTTTACCTTCGGCTTTACCTTCGGCTATAGCTTGCGCTTTAAGTTCTCTCTCCTTTTTCAGAGTATCCCTAATACGTTGAAACATGATGTCAATTGCCTCCTCAAATATCGTCAGTAATGTTGCCCCTGACATAATCTTTGAGATATTCCTTGCAACACTGTAAAGTGCACCAACAAAATTTTGACTTGCGACCAACATCTCATGGAAGAGCACCATCAACAGACAGAACAGCGCAAAAATTGTGAATGCGATCATCGCGTTCTCGGCATTCCGGACTGTGAACATTGATGATCGTCTATCCCTGTTTTGCTCTTCCATGGAGATTCCTCATAGTCTCGGTCTATGCCACCCAACGGATGAAATCGCCTGCGGGTTGTCGCTTCGGTGCGCCGATGTCGGCGGGGTAACCCGTGTAGAAGAAGCCGATAATATACTCTTGTGAAGAATCAATGCCGAGCAATTGATAGGTATTCTCTTCCATCGTGATCCTGCCCGTACTCCACTGCATTCCGACTCCGGCATCCCATGCGGCGAGTTGGACGTTTTGCATCGCACAGCAGGCAGCGGCATAATCTTCGCGTTTACGTTGCTCGTCCCCTTCTTGTACGCAAGAAACAGCGATAATCGTCGGCTTCGACATGAATTTCTCGTAAGCCAGTTCACCGATTTTCTTAAGATTTTCGGCATCAACGTGGTCAGGCGTATCTTCCATCTTGATCTCGCGATAGCGATCTGCAAGGGTTAGTTTCGTTTTCTCGCCAATCACGATAAAACGCCACGGTTCGGTGACATGGTGATTCGGTGCCCATATCCCAAAACTGAAAACCTGTTCAATGACATCATCTGGCACCGGTTTCTGTTCAAACTTAAAAATCGTGCGTCTTGAAAGAATCGCGTCTTTAACATCCATACGTTAGATCCTCCTTATGGAATTGAATTATACTCTATTGGATAGTTAATTGCAAAGTACCTAAGTAATTCTACAATCTGCTACAATTTAAACTCTCAATCTGGCATCGGATTTAGGGGTCGCACTGCCTCAAATTTTTCATCCATTGATTTACGGGTTAAGATAATAATCTCTCCATTTCCCAGGGTCCCTTTTATGTAATGGTGATATTCAAAGAGCAAAATGTCTTCAATACCGTCGTTGTTAAAGTCAGCACGGACTATTTCCTTTAACGATTGTCTGATTCCTTTCCCTTCAGTGACCAAATGATTTCGATTCCTTGCTCTAACCACGAGTGCTTCGTTTTCAATTTTTTCCTGATAGGTCGCGTCCAACTCTCTTCCTGCTGGGAAGATAGCAAAGGGGAGTAAATCTAAGTTCGCTATCCCCACATTAGGATTTGATATGTAACTTCGCTGGGGAGCAGTTGCCATCTCCAAAGCCTTTAGCAAACCACATTGATGCTCAAACCAAACAGACATTTTTATTTTAAAGGTCGAGTCGGGCTGATAGCCATGCTTAAGCGCGGCATCATACTCTCTACACGTTCGCACATGGATCTTTTCGCCTTTTTCGTTCTTTATCGTTATCCCATTAATATGCTCATTCTCCCCAAGGCGAACTGGTAAATCCCGGAGGGTGTCAATACCAGTTTTAGAGATAGATGTCACCACGGTGTCATTGGCAAACTTTATGGGCTCAACCAATTGAAAAAAAACTCCAGAACTCTGCGATGTTATGGCAACTTGTTTACTGATCGGCTTGCCGTTCTCTGTAGCAAGATCAGGTGTTACAGGTTTCACACAACGGAATCCACGGGCATTGTTCGTGATCCGAGGTGTGAACCGCGTCCGATCAGAAACTACCATAAATTGGACATCACTGACCCAAGAACCGCCGCGTAGCACACGGACGTTTTTAACATTCGTCCAATCAGATAAAATACTATCTACAGTCCCACCTGCAACAGGATTACGATACGGAGAAATATAATAGAAACCTGCATCGTATTCATCAAGACACCATTCCCAAACATTGCCTGCCATATCGTATAAACCATATCCATTCGCCTCGTAGGTCCCAACGGGGGTAGTATCGCCAATTTTCCCACCGTAGTTTGCCTTGTTCAAATCAGGAGAAGAACCCCACGGGTATTTAATAGGATGACGACCTCCGCGCGCAGCCTTCTCCCATTCTGCTTCTGTCGGAAGGCGTCTCCCACGCCACTCGGCGTATGCCATTGCTGCGTACCAACTCACATAAACAACGGGATGGTTACCTTTGCCTGATGGGTAATTGTTCCCATTCCAATGTTTCAGATAATCTCCATCATGATACTTTTCAGGAATACGATCCTTTTGCCACCGTGGGTTCGCATCAACAAATTTCTTATATTGTGCATTCGTCACTTCGTATTTGTCAATATGAAATGCATCAAGGTAGACGATGTGCAGGTGCTTTTCATCGTCCGCCGCATCGTCATCGTGGCTTCCCATCCAAGACGTGCCTGCCCGAACGAACATCATATCAGGATCGGACGGACTTAAAGGATCTTCCACATCTCGAAATTTACCTTCTATCATCCGAAGATGTCTTTTGATTGCTTTATCGGGGTCATATACAACTTCACCCCTCGAGCTCCCTCCCCTAATATAAGTAATGGACACAGTATTGGTGAACGCATCGGCTAAAACGACATCCTCAATGCGCAAGAACCCCCCCAGGCGAATTCCATCAACAATTCTGAGCGTTTTTTTATCTACTACATAGAAATACCAAAACACCGTTGAACGTGAACTACCATTCCACTTAGAAAAAGGCACAAAAATATACCGATTGCTTTCAACAGCATATTTAGATAGGAGCGTATAGATACTGTAGGCGACACGCTCCCCAAAGTCGTGCGGTATACGTAGTTCTATGTAGTCTTTTTCCCGGATTACGCCTTCACCTTCAAAAACAACTTCACTGCTAACAACTTCATTGCTGCCTTCACCACTTAACCGCGTAACAATAAAAGTAATTTTAGTAAGTGCTTCCTCCAGAGGCATTTCCAAATCAACAAAACCCGCAGTAGGTGCTTGTTGCGCATAGACAATCTGATAGGTAAAAAAGAACATTAGCAAACAAATGATTGTATGGAAGGTCTTCATATTTCCTCCAACAAATGAATCCAAATCTCTCTTAACTGAAAACCGACAACCGACTACTGAGAACCCATTAATACCACCCCATAAACTGCAAGTACGTCTGCCAGAGGCTATCTCCCCATAAAAGCACAAGCACAGCGGCACCGGCGAGAAAAGGACCATACGGAATAGGGCTTTGACGGTCTTTTATGCCAGAAATGATAAGCGTCGTTCCAACAATCGCACCACTAAAAGCAGAGAAGGCGATGACCATCGCCAGTTCGGGCCACGCGCCGAGGAACAATCCGTTGAGTGCCATCAACTTGATGTCTCCGCCACCCATCGCTTTTTTACGTAAAATCGCGCTCCCAATCACGGCAATTAACCACAACGCTGTCCCACCGACAACAGCACCAATAAGTCGTATGAGCAGATACCAGACATCACCGCGCTGATACGCAATTCCAGAGACAATAACAAAACCGAGAATCAACCCGACCACTATAAGGACGTTTGGGATAATATAGTGCTGCGTATCGATGACAGCAATCGGGACGAGCAGCGAAACAAAAACGAGCGCAAGCAGACCTTCAAGGGTTAACCCGAAGCGATAATACATTACAAGAAATAGGAGTGCGGTTGCGAGTTCAACACACGGATACAACACCGAAATTCCTGTTTTGCAGTGTCGGCACTGTCCGCGTAAGAACAGGTAACTTAAAAGTGGGATAGTGTCAAACGTTCTTATTGTCTCTTGGCATACTGGACAGAAAGAGCGGCGCGGCGAATGAACCGACATGCCATCGCGCGGAATGCGATAGATATAGACATTGAGAAAACTTCCGATTGCTGCACCCAACACGAAAATAAAAATCCACATATTTTTATATAGCGGTCAGCAGTCAGGGCGTTCCGCTACGCTCCACTTTCAGCGGTCAGTAACTCGGCAGGCGGGGAATGCCATACGGAAACCTTCATGCCGTTGATTTCGCCCAACGATAAACCGCTAACTGCTGATAACTAACTGCTAATTGCTAACCAATCACCACCAATACTGCTCACCGAGACGGGCGTCGGCATGATAGACGCGACTGATCTCCGCGACACCGCCGACGCGATACTTTTCTGGCACGCGGGGGTGATCTTTCGCTATCCCGACCTTATAGGTGTCCTGCAGGAGCGCGTAGCTGCCGCCCCAAGGTGTTTCAGGGATAGACTCCAAGTAATTTCCACGCCATCCTTCAAGACCAGGATCCGTCATCAATGCATTCAAACTCGTCGGATAATGTCCCGTGTGTCTGAAGTACTTTTTAATAGCAGTAGCAATAGTCTCGACATCTATATCCGCCGTGCTCACTCTACGATATTCTAACCATGGTGGAAAAGAGAGTACGCCAATCAAAACAACTATGATAATAAGGATAAGGAGTTGGAGGCGAGTTATCCCGCTGTTTTCGCTGATATGTTTCCGTGGCATTGTCAGTACAAATCCCCCAACCTAATTCCCTGAGTCTGGACGGGAAATGCCGTATTTGTTCATCTTTTTGTACAAGTTACTCCGCTCAACCTCTAATACTTCTGAAGTTCGCCGGATGTTCCACTTATTTTCTTCCAAAGCCGCAAGAATACATTGCGCTTCGGCATCATCCACCATCTGACTTAGTGCCATTCCCGGCTTGTAGAGGGGTATTCCCATAGGAGACTCCAAGGAGGGTGCAGTCGCCGGGTAAAGTGGAGAGGGCTGAGGGGTCAAAGACAACGCTTCAGCGACATCCGGTGCCATCACGACATCGCGATTCACCATAATGAGGAGACGTTCAACAATATTCTTCAACTCTCGGATGTTCCCGGGCCAATGGTAACTCTGAAATACGACGTAAGCTGCTGGATCAATGACCTTTGGCGTGGACCCCATATCCAGCTGCAAACGCTCAGCAAAATATTTGACTAACACCGGGATATCCTCCATCCGTTCGCGAAGCGGCGGGACCTGAATAGGCACAACGTTAAGTCGATAGAAGAGGTCGCGCCGGAACCGTCCGTTCTCAATTTCTTCTGGAAGTCGCTTGTTAGTCGCTGTAATAATTCGGACATCGACCGTCCGAATCTGGTTACCACCGAGGCGTTCAACTTCGCCGGTCTCGATGACGCGGAGTACCTTGGCTTGCGCTTTTAGGCTCATATCGCCGATTTCATCAAGAAAGAGGGTGCCGCCGTGTGCGAGTTCAAAACGTCCCTTCCGTTGCGAATCGGCACCAGTAAATGCGCCTCGCTCATGTCCAAAAAGTTCACTCTCAATGAGTTCATCGGGAAGGGCGGCACAGTTGAGTGGGATAAAGGTTTTCCCAGCGCGTCTGCTCTGTTGATGAATGGCGTTCGCAACCAGTTGTTTACCTGTGCCATTCTCCCCAGAAATCAGAACCCCAAGTTTGCTGCCAGCGACTCGCTTAATTTGTGAACGGAGATACGAAACAGCGGCACTCTCACCCACCATCTCATCGGTTATCGTGATTTGTGACTTCAGAATCTCGTTTTCTTGTGATAAGCGCGATATTTCCAAAAACGGTTGGACATTGGATAAAATTTTATCAATACTGATGGGTTTCGTGATGTACCGCTTTGCACCGAGCTCCATCGTCTTAACAGCGATCTCGATATCCTGTTGCGCCGACATCATAACGACATTCAACGTTGGATAGAGTTCCCGGAGTTTTACAAGCGTCTCAATGCCATCCATACCGTTTTCCATGCGGATATCTAAGAGCACAAGATTGACCTCGGACTTAGCGCACTGTTGTAATGCCTGCTCACCACTGGCAGCCGTCAGGGCTTGATACCCACGCATCTTGAGACCCTGGGATAACATCTTAAGCGTATTTTTTTCATCGTCTACAATCAGAATAGTTTCCATGTTCCTTATCCTAATCAAAACATCCAAAGAGCGGATTCATTTAGGTCTGAGGGTCTATCGTCTGTTCTTTGGTTTCGGGTATTGTTAATTCTTCCGGCTTCCCAGCAACGGGCGCGGAGACCGATTCTGCAGCTAAGTCTTCAGAAGGCGCGTTTGGGTCATACGGGAAACGGATACGGACCGTCGTCCCGACGTTCTCAGCACTTTGACAGTCCATCTCGGCACTGTGCTCCGTGACAATCCGCTTGACAATCGGCATCCCCAAACCTGTACCATCTGTCTCCACCTTCGTCGTGTAATACGGGACGAAAAGATTTGCCATCGTTTCCTCAGACATACCGCGACCGGTATCTTGGATTTCAAGCGAAACTGTCCCTTTGATGGTTTTCGGCTGTCCGCTATTCGCGGTTCGCGGTTCGCTATTCCCCTGACTTCCATTTGGTGTGAAATAGGTTTTTACCTTCAGCGTCCCACCATCCGGCATTGCTTCAATTGCGTTTTTGAAGAGGTTGCCGAGGGCTTGGGCGATCTGTTCAGGATCAAGCGACAGCTGCGGTAGTCGTGCTAACTCGGTTTCAACCTTAATCTTGGAAACATTTTCAAGCCAAAACTTGTCTATAGAATTCTGTAGGACAGTATCTTCGGGCATTATATCAGTCGCTGAGGCTTCGGAGTTCTGCTCAAGGTTGGGTATCTGTCTACCCATGTATAAGTTCAAGACGGATCGGACAATGTTGTTGAGTTGGCTCGGTTTCTTTTGCAGTTTCGGCATCCGAGCGAATTGATGGAATTCATCTATTAATTTTCCAATCCGATCAACCTCTTCAATGACAGTGTCGGTACATTCACCAAATATTTGCTCAAAGACCTCTGGGTTTGATTTTGCTTGCTGCAGATTTTCAACGGAGAGTCGGATCGGAAACAGCGGATTTTTGATTTCGTGCGCCACCTGTCTCGCGACATCTCGCCACGTCGCTGCGCGTTCTGCGGCCATCCGCTCCTCTAAACTCCGTTTTAACTCTTGCGCCATGTGGTTAAAACCTTCAGCAAGCTGTCCTATCTCATTAAGAGACTGGATTTTAACGCGATGATCCAGATCACCAGCAGCAATATGACTGACCCCTTCTCGGAGCATCTCAACAGGACGGGTAACGAGGCGGCTGATAATATAACTAATGAGATAAACCAGTACAAGCCCACCAAGTCCACTCAAAAGCAGTGTGAGCGTCAGTCGCTGCTGCCATGCCATCTGACGCTTATGGGAATACGCGACAATCAGATCAACAGGGGTTGCTTCACGCGCTATGGCAAACGGTGAGTTAAAAGGCGTTATCCGAAAAGCGGTATATGCACTTCCCCCGTTTTCTTCCGTTTCTTGTAAAAACACCTCTCGCGCTGATTGTGCATTGGAAAATGCTTCAGACCACCCATCTCTGTGTGTCTCCCGGGACGCATTATTTAACGGGAGCCAATTATCTACATCCATTTTCGGTTCGGAACCAAAGGATGCCGAATCTGGTATTTGCGGCTTCTCGACAAGAAAGATGGGATGCTCGTCGGACTGGATATTCGTTTGAGCCTCTAACCACGTTTGTAATCGGTCCCCACCCGTAACAAAACCCCACTCTCCCGCTTCGGTTGCCTGTACCACAAACTGTAGACCTATATCGCCTTGCTGCGGAATACTTCTGAGTTGTATATGCCCCCCTCGGCTTTCCAACGGGTCATATCTACGTGCGTCCCTCCGTCCTCCGAAATCGGGATACAAAAGTTTTCCATCCGGGGTCCCGTACGCTAAGAGATCAAATTCCGTTGCTGGTAAGTAAACATAGTCGGATTGCCGCTCTATAGCCCGATGTAGTCTCACATCGGTGGCTGCGGCGTGGACTTTCTTTTCAACGGTTTCAACGAAAGCACGGTACTTGTTTGAAACTTGTGCCTGAAGGGTTTTAACATAACTATCAATTTCCCTTTTAAAGGCAAGTCGAATCAGGAAATTGGTGCTACCAAAAATAACGCCAAACATCACGAGGAAGACGAAGCCGTAGGCGATAAATATTTTATCCTGAAGCCGTAAGGCGGAGAATTTATTCCTCATTTTCTTTCGTTGTCAGTTGTCAGTGTACTAACAGTCCCTATAAAAAGGATCGGAAATTCTGCTTATAACCCTCAACCCCATCTTGAAGATATGTTAGTTCGTTGCCACCCGTATTGTCAAGGTGTAAGCCTTGAAGTTTACCTTTCACAGCAATAGTATCCATTAAAACACGCATGAGTTGACAAACAGACTGGATGTCTCGTTTGGGAAGGGTTAGCGTTGCATTGGATACACCCTTGTTGCTAAAATCCAAGGCAGTCCCGCGATAGGAAGCCGTCTGCATGTGCGTCATGGACATCCCTTCAAACGCAATCAATTTGCTGTCCACTCCGGTGTTTGTTGGAAGGACTAAATCCGTTCCCAATTCCTCCCAATGAATAAAAAGAACGACTTTATCTCTCGGACCGGCGATGATACCGTTGAGACTTGAGTGGTTGCTTGTAGGTCCCTTCGCCGGTATGACGTTAGCACCGGAGCCGCGTTCCTGAATAGATTCCGTATAAAGTTGGACGAACCACTCACCAAGGCAGGTATTATCGGCATAATTGTAAAAAATAATAGTGCCTTTCCCCTCCACTTCCTCAGCAAGATGAATCCAACGTGCGAGTTGATAGGCGATGTTGTCTTGATGTCGATGAGGCAGTTTGAAGTCGTCATGTGCTTGTCCGACCCCTTCTAATGCCGAACGGGTTCGGGTCTCCGGGGTCTCTCCTTTTCCAGCTGTCGCGGCAAGGAAGAACAGACCGACCGGAGAAAAAGCAGAAAACCGTCCGCCAACGCCATTAGGAACAGGAAGCAGCGTCTCACCGTAGAAAGGCGATTGCTCGTGCATTCGGAATAGGACACTGTCAGAGGTCAATCCCGTAGTAGCAAGCACCTGCTGTTGCCAGTCTACAGTGTCAAGTGCCTCGCGGATAATCATCAGCGTAGCCATCGTCTCAGTTGTTGTGCCGGACTTGCTGATGACGTTGAAAAGGGTTTTGTGGAGAAGATTTCTCGCTTTAAGCATCTCAAGCAAGCCAGCGAGTTTACGAGGGTCAAATGTATCACCGGTAAAATACACTTCAGGGGCACTGCCGCGTTCTTCAGGCGACAGTAAATTATGATACGGGTGGTTGAAAGAATCGTGAAAGACTCGCGCACTTAGGTCAGAACCGCCTATACCGATGATGACAAGCACCGAAAATTCTTCACGCGCCCGCGCCGCTAACGTAGCGACCTCGGCAATATTTTCGGTCTGGAGATGGCTCCGGGTCCAAGCACGAAGATCGGCTTCCAACGCCGAAAGCGGTGCTGACATCTCTTCCTGAAATAAGGCATGAATTTTTTCTAAGGCAATATCAACCTTTTGCTCCGTCGATTGTTTGCCCTTAACCGATGGGGACTCCCCAAGCGAAAGATAAATTCTTCTATCCAACAAAATCTCCTCTGAATTAAGCCCTTCCATACTTGTCCGAAAGGCGAACGATGTCTTCTTCGTCAAAGTCGCCGAACGCAATTTCGAGGATCCGGTAATCCTTAGATTCACCGATGAGTTGGTGTCTCGCACCTTGCGGAATGAAGACGGGTTCCATAGGTTCAGGACGCTGAATCGTGCCGTTCAACTTCACGCAAGCACCCTCATCAAGTGGAATCCACAACTCGCTCCGATGGTGATGATACTGATAACTCACCTGTTCACCCGCCCGAATTTCTAAGATTTTGACGGTAACTTGCTGATTGAGCACATATTGTATGAAACCACCCCAAGGCTTTTCAGTTGTCACTATATCCTGAATTTCTTTTGGCGGTAAACTCATGATCCACACTCCGAGCTGCCAGACACACGCACTGGACAATGTAAGGCAATACAAGTTGCGACCTAACTCTTAAGTGAAAAAATACTTAAAAAAATATAACAAGTAGTGTATCATATATGTAGTCTATCCGTCAACTAAAAACGATTGCTGACACAGGGCTATTTAGTTTTAAGGGTTAAGTTTACATATCTGAAGCCTTCCCGTTTCTGGATGCCCGAATTTATTCGGGGAGGCACACTTTTCCCGAACAAGTTCGGGCTTCCGGACGTAAATTATTGGAAAACTGAATGATCCTGATTGCTGACATGAGATTGGAGATCTCGCTATTGTGGAGAAAGATTAACCATTGATAAAAGAATCAATTCCGAGGCTTATCGAAAACAGTATTGCAGAAAAGGTTTTTCCTGGAGCTGTCGCCTACATTCTCACGGATAAAAAAGTGCTTTACCACAAGGCATTCGGCTTCCGATGCGTGAAGCCGAAACGTTTACCGATGCTTCAGACAACGTTGTTTGATTTAGCATCGCTGACGAAACCTATTGTTGTTGGAACGCTTTGCATGCAGTTAGTTGAAAGGGGTGTACTCTCCCTCAACACACCGGTGGCGAAATACCTGCCAGCGTTTAAACACACAAACGTAACGCTTGTCCACCTACTGACACATACCTCAGGACTCCCTGCTTGGTTACCGCTCTATTTGCGAGCACCTTCACGTGGGAACGTAATTCCCTACCTCGCCGAAGTCGCATTGGAATCTCAGCCGGGTGAGAAGGCGGTATATAGCTGTTTGGGATACATTGTGTTGGGGAAACTCTTGGAAAGGGTAACCGGAGAATCCTTAGATAAATTGGCGCAGGAGCGTATCTTCGCGCCACTCGGCATGGAATCAACACAGTTCAATCCACCACAGGCTTGTCGTGAAGATTGTGCGGCAACGGAAGATTCTAATAGTTTTGAACGCAGAATGGTAAATTATGAACGCTACGACTGGCGAGAAGGCGTGATTATTGGGCAAGTCCACGACGAGAACGCCCACTTTTTAGGGGGTGTTTCAGGCAATGCTGGACTCTTTTCTACATCAACGGATCTCGGAAAATTTTGCAGGGCACTGATGGATAACGGTGGTGCCTTGCTACGTCCAGAGAGCCTTCAGACCCTGCAACAGGTCGCTTCAGCAGAAGGGGAATGTCGATGCACCGGATGGGCTGTAACGGACGATGGGTGTCTCTATCACACAGGCTTCACAGGCACGTCAATACGGATCTGCCTAAAGAGAAAACTCGCAGCGATTCTGTTGACAAATCGAGTGCACCCTGACGCTGACCGGCGCGGCATTATCGAATTTCGGAAAATGTTCCACAGTCTCATATTTTAATAGTTGTCAGTCGATTTGTAACCGTCACGATTGCCTACCATAGTGTAGGGACAAGGCTCCCCCCATATACCGTGAGAAAACAGATGTCTTTCATAAAGCGATCCCATAAAGTTAAATTAGGATTGACCGTCTTACTCACAGAAAAACGCGACTGGATTCAAGGGAAATCCATAGGATTGATTACGAATCACACAGGTGTTGATGCTACCTTACGGAGCAACTATCGACTTCTCGCGGAAGCGTCTGATTGTCAACTCTCTGCAATTTTCTCGCCAGAGCATGGATTCTGGGGTTCCGTACAAGATGGTGTTGCCGTCAACAGCGCGTTAACCTCGCCGAAAACCTGCAAGGACAACGTCCGCAGCAGCCCAGATTTAATCGTTAAAAAAGTTTTCAGTCTATACGGACAATCTATGCGTCCGACATCGGAACAACTTGAAGGGATAGATGTGCTTGTCTACGATATGCAGGATGTAGGGGCGCGCTACTATACCTACATTTCGACATTGCTCTATGCAATGGAAGCCGCAAGCGACCACGGTGTAGAATTTATCGTCGCTGACCGACCAAATCCGATTGGCTGCACGACTGTAGAAGGAGCTGTATTAGCAAGTGGGTTTGAATCTTTTGTCGGAATACACGCGATACCGATGCGCTACGGTCTGACAATCGGTGAGCTGGCGATGTTACTGAAAGCAGAACGTGTACCGTCGTGTCGGTTAAAAGTCGCGCCGATGCAGGAATACGAACGTCGGATGTGGTACGACGACACAGGTTTGCAATGGGTGCCGCCATCACCGAATATGCCGACCCTCACAACGGCGACGCTCTATCCGGGTTTATGTCTATTTGAAGGGACAAATATGAGCGAAGGGCGCGGAACGACGAAGCCGTTTGAATACATCGGCGCGCCTTGGTGTGATAGTGAAAAATGGGCAGAAACACTGAATGGATTGGGGCTTCCGGGTGTCCGATTCCGACCTATTGTTTTTACACCCGCTCCCGCCACTGAGAGCACAAAACACGCAAAACAGACTTGTGGTGGGGTCGCAATTCACGTTACGGATAGGGAACATTTCCATCCAATAGAAACAGCCATTTACATGTTAGTTACCCTTACATCTGAATACAGCGATCATTTTGCGTTCCGAACCTCGCACTTTGACAGG
The DNA here is from genome assembly GCA_028820845.1 of Candidatus Poribacteria bacterium. NCBI lineage: Bacteria > Candidatus Poribacteria > Candidatus Poribacteria bacterium. The sequence continues at coordinate 38,793 of JAPPII010000010.1, read as the reverse complement.
TTAGCAGGAAATAACTGGCTCCGAAACGATCTTATGAATGGGAAGTCTGTTGACGAAATAGAAAAAAAGTGGATTCCAGCACTACAGACATGGGTTGATAACGCAAAACAATATTACACCTACAATTAATCAAGGCACCCACAACCTATCGGAGGCTTGAGAGCGGAAGGATCAGGGGTTCCCCCGCAAGCGGGCGAGTTCAGCGCGCAATGCTGCAGCTTCAGTTTCTGCTTGTTCAGCGCGAGTTTCTGCTTGTTCAGCGCGAGTTTCTGCTTGTTCAGCGCGAGTTTCTGCGGCTTCTTCAGGTAACTGAAGCCACTGCTCCCGGGTGGGATCATAAAGTTGTATATCCCTAAAACGCAGGTGGAAATCTAAACCGAGAACCGAGGCATGCACCGCACCGTCTCTGCCAGGCGACACCGGCTCATAAACCCCATCTACTAATCTAAACCCCATAAGTGGCGTTGGTAAGTATAACCCCTCTATATCCGCCAAGAAATATTCGGGGATCCCTAATATCGCGTAAAGTTCCATCTTTTCCCGCAAGTCGTTCCTGTAAGTCGTTTCACTCGACAATTCCAGCACGAAATCCGGGCATTTCCCCTCTTGCCAGACGCGATATGTCTTGCGGAGCTTCTGCCCAACGCCGAAAGTAACCAGAACATCAGGGGACACGACTTTCCGAGGGTCCCCCTCAAGATAATACATCAATATATCTCCAGAGACGTAAGTATCTGGGGTCTGAGCAAAAAACGCTTCAAGCAGACGCAGCAGATTCATCAGTACACGTCTATGCTCATCACTTGCTGCCATAGGTTTGCCATCCGTTTCGGGATACAGTTGGCTGTCTTGAGTCGGGGCAGAACCCAGATCCCCACGATTTTCTTCATACCTTGCCATCTGTCTCCTCCTTGTAGTTATTGTTTGAAAAAACACGTTTGGGTTTTAGAGTTGCCACCTATGAGTATACACTATCCGCCTCAGAAACGCAAGCTTAAAACCGGCACGGTTAGGAAACCGTGCCTACCGGGCCTGGAGGTTTCAAAAACGGATCGAAAAACCGACAATTGAATGGATCTGGGTCAAAGTTTTTATACTTGAAAAAGGATTAGAACTCTGATAACATACCATCTCACCATGAAAGAATTTTTCAAACTCCTTGAAATAGATAAAAAGTACATTATCGGCTTGATGTCCGGGACTTCAGTTGACGGCATTGATGCAGCCATCGTCGAAATTAGTGGACACGGATTGGAAACCACAGTCAATCTAATCGCGTTTGAGACTTTTCCCTTTCCAGTCGGGGTGCCGCAACGCATCCTTGCCCTCTGCCATCCCGATACTGGGCGCGTTGACGACATCTGTGAGATGAATTTCTATATCGGGCATCTCTTCGCGGAGGCTGCGAAACACATCCTACAAAAAAGCGGCATGTCCGCTAACGACATTGCCCTTATCGGCTCACACGGTCAAACGATTCACCATCTCCCCAGAGATCCAAATGCTTCTCATTATCCATCAACGTTGCAAATTGGCGAACCTGCGGTCATCGCGCACGAAACCGGCATCCCGACGATTGCTGATTTTCGGGTAGCAGATATGGCAGCAGGTGGACAAGGGGCACCGTTGGTCTCCTATCCAGACTACTTATTGTTCCGTGATTCCGTTAAAACGGTGGGGCTTTTGAACATCGGAGGGATTGCGAATCTCACAGTGCTCCCAGCGGACTGTTCGGCCGACGGTGTATCGGCTTCGGATACGGGTCCTGGGAATATGTGTATCGATGCAGTCGTGAGAGAGATGACGGAAGGAAGAGAACGCTATGATACATCAGGTATGCGCGCTGCACAAGGCACACCTTATCAATGGCTTGTGAATGAATGGTTAAAGCATCCCTTTTTTCAACTGCAACCCCCAAAGACGACGGGACGCGAGCTGTTTGGGAATACCTTTGCAATGGAATGTCTGGAAGCGTGTCGTTCGCACCGGCTTGCTGACAACGACACGATTGCGACCCTCACCGAATTGACGGTTCGGACGATTACAAACTACATTCAGCAGTTTGTAGTGGAACAGCACCCGATAGACGTGCTTTACGTAAGCGGTGGCGGTGTCCACAATCGAACGATTATGCGGAGACTCCGTGAACTCTTAGCCGGGACAGCAGTTGAACCCGTAGATAACTCAGGTATCTCGTCGGATGCCAAGGAAGCGATTGCGTTTGCAATTCTGGCAAATGAGACACTCCACGGGCAAGTTGGAAATTTGCCTTCTGCGACTGGGGCATCTGTTCGGAAAATTCTTGGGAAATTTGTGTGTCCGTGATTTATAATAATCGGAGATAAACGTGAAAGAATTGCTGTTAGAGGATGCGAATCGGTTATCCGCATCACCCTCTGAATATGAAGCAACCCGTCAGCAGATCGACACCGCGGTGTATCAGACCTTCACGCTGAGTGAAACAGACTTCAACGACCTCGTTTTCATGGAAGCGAACGATAATGTATGGGCGGGTAATAAGAACTTAGTAGACACGCTAACGCCTAAAGGAGAGTCCCGCACGCTTAAAGATGTCGTAGACAGGATTTTGAAGGCATATCCGTATCAGCATCCGCTCCAAGTCTTTAAGCGTCTTTCTCATGATGAACCGTGGTTCGACGGCTGCTTTATTATCAGCGCGAGATTTGACCCGCGCTTGATGGGCGAATTGTTGATTAGACCCTTGGCTGCTTATGAGAAACCGGCGCATGCTCCGAAAATCAAGTTTTACCTTGAAGATGGAAATCACAGGGCATTGGTGTATGCTGTTTCTCTACGGCTACAGACAGCAGTGTATCAACCTGTTCGCGTCATCTTCAGCCAAGATTGGAGCCATCTTTATCCGTGGGCACAATTGACCTCATGAACCGCAAAACTGATAGTTCGCTTTTCTTTCGGCTTATGCATCTATCTGTTCTTGGAAAGCGTGAAAGGAGCCTACGACAGATGCCTCGATATTGAGTTGCTTAAGTCGGTTGAGGTCCGCAATGGCTTCGAGTGCAGGCGTGAGGGTCTGAACGTCAGCATCTGGGAAGCGAGTGTTGAGGATAGCAAGTGTGCTTTCGATACTCGTCCGACGCGCCCCTTGTTCAATACCTTCTTCAATACCTTGTTCTATACCTTGTTCTATACCTTGTTCTATGCCTTGTTGCAAATAGTGTTCAGCCATCGTTTGCATGAGAGTTACCTCCGCTTGAGAAAGGGTCAACGTCCTTTGGTGTTCAGCAACGACCCGATCTAAATCCGCACGCTCCCCAACAGAACGCTTGTAGAAAACCAGTAAGTGAAGATAGTAGACCGCTTGCACCCACGCAGCACGCTCCGACTCCGTCAGACCCCCCAGATGATCCCCTAACGTCTCTAACACCGATACAAACACAGAACGATCCGGCGTGTCCGCACGTTTGAGAACCGTCAGCAGCCACCCAAACGGTCCCTCAGCCTGCAGTAAGTTCGCATCAGGTTCACCTTGGATACCCAGAAACAACGTCTCAAACCTCGGAACAAATCGACGCAAGGGCTCCGGCACATCCATCAACGCCTCCATTGAAATCACGGAGTGCCATTCTGCTTTGCCTGTATAAAATACAACAGGGATGATCGGACGAAACCGCCATTGGCTCTTCGGGACACCCTCAGCGACCCACTGCTGCCGTTGGTCATCCCAGATGTGGTACATATACGATAACATCCGAAAACCCATCACCGGGTCTACCGTGGACTGATGTTCAATGAGGATATAGATCATCACCTCTGTTTCATCAGTATCTCGGAAGGGTAAGAGAAAGACCAGATCCGACTCTTGTTCGCGCAGGTTATCGGCGATAAAGGTCGTATTGACGCGCCGCATTCTGCTGAAGTCAAGCGACTCAACAAGGTCTTTACCGATAATTTGCAGGAGCCCACGAAGGTTCTCTCGGTTTGATAACAGCCATTTCGCACTTCTATCTGCGAACTGTCCGAGGGAGTCCATGAAAAAAGCAAGGATTTCATTGAAGTCTGCCATATACGGGTATTATACACGTTTTTGTGCGGAAATGCCACTGATTTCCTATATCCCTGACTTTTACGCAAGTCGCGCGTGGGCTTGCGGAGCAATGCTGAAAGCGTAGCGCCCTGACTGCTGACCGCTGACCACTATTTCCTTATCAGCATCTTCCGCGTGGCAGTAAATTCACCTGCTTTCAGAGTATAGAAATACAAACCACTCGCCACAGACTCCCCGACATCATTTTTGCCATCCCAATACGCCGCACGGCTTTTGCTCTGATACACGCCTGCAGGTTGATGTCCTAACGCCAGCCTCCGAACTAACTTCCCATCTGCTGCATAGATGGTGACCGTCACCTCGGCAGGTTTGGCAAGTTGATAGGGTATCCAAGTTTCGGGATTGAACGGGTTGGGATAGTTGGTTAGCAAGACTGTTTCCTTTGGAATCGCTTTGACTAAGGATGGGGCTGCGAGTGTATCACGAGAAAGATTGATTTTTCTCGTCCATTGGTTGTAAGAAAATGTGTAGGTATAGGCATCATCAACAGAAACGTGATTCTTGTAGTTATTCCCAAAGTACCGTAGGAAGGTATCCAACCTATAGATACGCTCAGTAAACCGGCCATCATTAACGATCTCATCAAAACGGATTTTAGGATAACCCGAAGCTACGGTTTCACCATTCCACCAATAATACAAACTCGCTCCTTGATTAAGAGATTGTTGCTCCCAATTGTGGTTACTCGACCACTTGATTTGGTAAGGGACAGTAAGCCCTGCGTCGTTTATAATCCTGAATGTATGTTTTGGACCCACTGTATCCAACAAAACTTTGACATATCTTACTGGAACTGCAGAGGCTGTGGTACGCTCGTCCGATCTTGCGACAATCCCGATTAACTTACCCTGCTCGTTTAGCACAGGCCCCCCGCTGTTGCCACCAAATATATCCGCATCGATGTGCAACCAGTCTCCAGTGTCTGATTGGAAAAGTCCTAACGTCCAACGCCATAGATCAAGTTTCCCTGGGTTTCCGAGGATATGAACGGGATCTTTCCTTCTCACTTTCCGAGAGAGATCCGCGCCCAAATTGTGATTAATTTGGCGCGCTATCCCGGGGAGTGAATGAAGTTGAAGTATCGCCAAATCTCTGTTTGCATTTTCAGCAATCACTCTTCCCCATGTGGCATAACCAGTCCTCTCAAGTGCTTCATAATTCTCTACATAGTAGTCTCTATCACCAATCAATTCTCCATTCTCGCTATTCGGATCTGGCACTGGGGAATAGACAAAGACCCAATTAGATAGGTTTGTAACATGTTGGTTGGTAACGACGAGTTTCCGTTCTCGATCAATTAATACACCACTACCTTCTGCTTCTTCATACACATTATAAATCCACACTACAGAATTCATTGCCTGATTGTAGATTTGTCGTGCAGTCAGGTCTGGGAGACGCGGTTCATCAGGAATGGTGTGTGAGCCGCCGTTCCGGTATTCATACAAAGTCGCTGTCTCTAAACTCCATCTACCGCGATTGCTTTTCAGGAAATCCCCCTCGGTCGTTTCCACGACTGTAAATGCTTCAGAGGGATGTATCCAAAACGGTGCGCTGTCTCTTGTCGCGTGGTCAGTTGGTTTAATCTCGCTGCCACCACGCTGCACATAGATATACACCCATGCATTCCCTTGTGGGATAGACAAGTTTCGAGTGCCACCGGGTTCAATCCGATAATACCCATTTGTCCGCCAGCCTTCTGGCCAATTTCCATTGGCAGGTAACCATCTGGAGTATACCACAAATGCCGGTTCTGTCGCGCTGCCGTTTGTAATACGATAATCAGCTATTGCGTACTGCGTTGATGTGAGGGTTAACACTACAAAAGCACATATCAAACAAAAAAGTCTCTTATACATTCATTCTCCCTTTCCGATTTAGGAATCCGTTCAAAAAAATTCAAACTAAAGTGTGGGGTAATTGATACATTCGCAGCAATTGCGAAATGCGTCTTTTGACAACTTAATGTGAAAGTATAGCAAACCTTGCAGAAAAAGTCATTTTTTTTACGAAATAAGTAGTTTTGGGATTGGTTAAATTACGCGAGTTTGATAAAGGTAGGATGTCGGGTTTCGCTACCACTATTTAGGTAGAAAACGCCTTGAAAAACAACATATTTGTCCAAATGATAAGGTTTTTCGTGTGTATTTACCGCTCTACCCGACCTACAAGTTTATTTTCAAACTCACATTTAAATTGGATTTCACAATATCCTGTAAGGCGAGGTCTATCACCTTTTTAATTCTGCCCAAGTTGTCGTTGCTCGCTTTGTTGCATTTACACTCAGCCAAACACTTACGGGTATATCGGACAAATCAAAATCTTTGGTAAATAGCACAGGAAAATCTATCTTGTATTTAGACCTTATCGCTTTGCCGTTATCTATCATATTTCGATTAACAAAAGTTTTCACCTTTGGCAGTGCTTCATTGTCCAATATAAATATGTAAGCGATTGGCCGCCCAAAATTACCGCGATGTATACCATCAAGTGTCGTATCACTTTCTTCAAACAACACGATAACCTCTTTGTCCAATATAAGCCTTTCTAAATGATCCCGGCCTTCTATCGCCGCGTTTCTTTCTCTTTCCATTTTGGCGTTTAATTCGGGAGCATCTATTCCTGCCAGTCTAATTCTAACATGTCTTTTGTTTATATCTATGGTGATTGTATCTCCATCATAAACATCAATAACTTTAACCTTGTGACATAAATATGAGCGTAGATCTAATTGAGGAACTACAGGTTGTGAATTATCTTCAGCGGGATTATTTTCAACGGGATTATCTTCAACGGGATTATCTTCAGCGGGATTATTTTCAACGGGATTATTTTCAACGGGATTATCTTCAACGGGATTATCTTCAGCGGGATTATTTTCAACGGGATTATCTTCAACCGGATTATCGTCAACCAGATTATCTTCAACCAGATCAGGATTGACGTTTTTATGGCAATGGCGACCGCCATTAATGTTGTCGTTATGTCAACCCTCGGCGTCAAGTCCACCGCCATGTGCATAAACATTACAGATCATTACAACACTCAAAACGAAAGTAGATAGAAAATACTTAAACATAACTTTTTCCTTCGCCTCACCTAAAACCGTATCCGAAGAGACATACGATGGCTACCGCCTAATGCGGGATGGTTCGCAAACGCATAGTCCAATCCTGCCCCTGCACCTGTGACGAATCGGAGGTTCAATCCTGCACCTGCTGTCAATTGGCGGACACTCTCAAGGCTGCCACTTCGTTCCGCAAGCCCAATCCGTAAGGCGAGCAGGTCAAATAGCGTCCATTCCGCACCTGCGTGCAGTTCAACACCGTCTTTGATGTAGGTATCTAAGGCAAGAATCAGCACACTTCGGAAAACGCTAAGCCTATGTGTTGTTGCAATGCCAATTTTGAGATGGGGCGGTATCGTTTCAGTATGGGAGGTCTGATCTGCTGACGGCGGCGGTGTGTTCCAATAAAGCTTCGTCTGAAAGGCATCGCTCGCTTGTAGACCAAGCGTCAGTTGATGCGGCTTTTCTGGGTTTGTCGTCGCAATGAAACCGATGTCCGCACCACCACCAATGGCGTTCGTGCTCCGATAGCCGCTCATGTAGAGCAGTTTGAGCGTGCCGCCGACCCGAAGATTCATACCGTAGAGAGACGGAAGTCGCCATCCCGAGGCAAAAAGGAAAGCGTTATCCGTATTGTTGAAAGTGCCTATAACTTCAGGTCGGTTCGTCGCTCCGATAGGACGGCTGGCAACTGGCAAACCAGTGATCAGAATGTCGTCAACACCGACGCGCAGCCAGCTCACACCGATTGCGCCTCGGTTTTTAAGAGGGTGTATGTAACTGACGAAATCGTAGGCATCTTCCCCGTTGAGTGTGGAATGCATGAAACTGACCTCGTATCGGGTAAGTTGTCCAAGTCCAGCAGAATTCCAGTACGGGGCGTAAGCGTCAGCACTCAGTGCAGTGCCTGCACCCCCCATTCCAAGAACTCGGGCACCGACACCCAGCGTCAAGAAGTCAGCCGTGTATTTCGCGTCTGCGGATGCAAGTCCGATGCAGAACATAATTACAGACGTAATATAGTAGAAGATACTTTTCTTACAATGTTTCATATAGACTCTTAACTGACAACTATTCTCAACGAAGTTTCATCATTTTAAGTATTTCGGTGATGTCTTTTTCACCCTCTCGCTTAATTTGGAGTTTTGCGTAGTAAACGCCGTTCGCTACCTCAATACCATCAGCATCCCTACCATCCCACTCCACCATAAGGAACCCAGGGGTCGCCGGTATCGAAAGTTCACGGATAAGTCGTCCGCTCAGTGTGTAGATTTTCACAACAAACGAGTCAGCAGGTGCTGTTAGTTCGCAGGTAAGCGTCGTTTTACGCGGGAACGGATTCGGATAGTTCAGAAACGATAGCAACTGCAAAGTATCGTGAACTCGGAATGTAATGCTCTCTGTGTCAGTGTTTCCGTGTACATCGCTGGCTGTGAGTCGAATCTCATACTCCCGCGGTTCGAGTTCAGGAGACAGATATGTTAAAACAAGCTGATTCGAGCCGGGATGGTAGGTTAACTGATAGGCTTCGGGATTGATCGGTTCATACGAGAGCCCGCTGCCAAGCTCCAACAAAAATGAACGGGTGAGATAGTCGATGCCACTTGGATCCGTTAGGGTCGCTCCGATGAGCGGTTCAGCGTCCGTCGCATCTCCTGGCACAAAATGTTGCTGATTCCCAATAGTCAACTGTATGTCCGGTGGTACAGCATCGTCAGTGTATAAAAGTGTGACACTTCCGAGCCGATCCGTCGTGGCTCTAATGGTCCCTACAGGTCGGGTTTCAAACCGAAACCTGTCCCCCGGTTTGAAAGAACGCGTGCTTTGTGTAATCTGGAAATGTAAACCGTAAGGCGCGTAGAAAAACGGCTGCCCGACTGTCCCGCGGCGTGGGGCATTTTCACCGGATTGAGACCGTAGGATACCCGTTTTCTCTCCCTCAATTTGAAATTCTGTGTCAGTGAGGAAAAGGATAATCCACCGATCTTCTGGCATAGCGGTATCCGGTGGGAGTTCAATGGAACTAACAATTCCGGTGCCTCGGTTGACATCTCCGAATCCCGATGCATACCAACGCAGCTCTTGTTGTGGAGAGGTGTCCGGGTCAGTATCAAAGGGTTGTTCAAGAGCAGTGATGTTAAATGTCCAAACATCGCCGAACCTGAAAGGTTCTTCGGGATCAATTTCAACATTAACATCAAATCCATGTCTAAAATTGGGGAAGTCTGTACTAAAGCCTGCAAGTTGTTCTCTCGGTGCAACAACTTCTAATTCTTCAAGCGTCTGCGCTTCTTCTGTGAAGGGTGCGCGGAGGAGTCGATAGGTTTGCGGACCTGTGAAAAGCAGGACGTATTTTCCAGTTGGCGCGCCGTCTGGATGGATGCGAATGTCCCGGAGTTCACCTTCGCCAATATTTTTTGCACTTATGTCGGTAGTCTGTATCCGCCGCTGCAACGTTCCCGCAGTGCCAGTCAATAATTGAGAGGGAAGCCGGATCCAGTTGCTGAGCGTCGAACTCCACTGATAAATACCTATCTCGCGTGCCCGGGACTCAACTGCAGTGCCAATTGTGGCGGCTGTATCCGATACGTCAGTAACCTCCTCCGCACTTCCTAACAATTCTTTAGCGAGCTGCGTCCCGAGTGCGCCAAGATCAAAACTGAAGTCAATCGCTATTGGAGAAGTCAGAGAAATGGCTGTCGGCTGTTGGCTGTCAGCTGTTGGTAACTCACCTGCGGAATTAAAAACGTTTACGACTGACTGCTGACTTCCGATAGCCAATTCATAACCGTAAGCGTTCCCAGGTAGTGGGACAGGCTTGACAGAATAGCGATCATCGGTCAGCGAAGTCTGTTGTCTTGCTGACTGCTGACCACTGCCTGCTGGTAGCGTAGCAACCCTAAGCACAGTTGGATTTTGAAGTACACCCGGTGGCGCAGTAACAACGCAGTTCCGATCCAAACTGGCAATCTGATTTGAAGAGGTTCCGCCTATCACACCCATGTCAACAGAGATTTGTCGGTAGGCAATATTGTCGTCCTCCTCGTTTTCGAGAACCTTACCGGATTGATCTGTTTCACCAAAGTTTGGGTCCACATAAACAAATATATCGTGTGTACCGAGAGGTAGCCCGCGCCTATCAACGTTTTCGTGTTGTCCACCGGCAAATGGAAAGTTCGCCGTTAGTGGAAGGGCGGCGGTTGCGATTGGCAGTGTATTCAACGGATCGGGTTCATAAACGTCTTTTTCCCCACGCGGATTTTCGGAATTCGCTAACGGCGAACGTTGTATCCAATCCCCGGGTTGAATTCGAGCAGTTCCAAGGAGATTGGCACTATCATCAATAATCGTATCGTCGTCAACATCGGGATTGCCGTAAAAGAAGGCGACTTCAACAGGCGTTTGTATCTCATCCCCCTCTACCTGAACGTCTGCTGAGAGGGACCACTGCTGCGCTTCAGTGTTGTAGCCGTACCGAATAACAGCGGTTCTGGCGACCTCTACAACAGCAAGATTCGGATGGACATAGGGATAATATCGTAACGCCTGACTTTCAACCGTATTACCATCTGCGTCTGTGACTTGAATATCGTATCGGATAACGGAACCATCTATTGGGGCATCAAGGGGTTCGGGAACTGTCCACCATCCCTCTGCTGACAAAGGTGTTGGTGCTGGCGTAAGCGTCACATACTCCCACTGTCGGCTTATGGGGTTCCGCCAACTCAAGAGTACTGAAGTCAGTGCTTCCTTTTCATCAGAAACCTGAACAGAGATACGGAATTTGTCCTCACCGACTAATTCCGTCTGAACATCAAGAATTTTTGGAATATTAACAGTAAATCCATCACCACCGACAGCGATTGTTGTGGGACTCTGTGCGTAGTACTCAACGTGCGCATCACCGCTGGCAATGTTTTGTGGAACAGTGAAAGTTACCGCAGGATAGGCACCGTTGCTAACGCTCAGGGTTTTCGTCACAATTACATCGCCGGTATAGTAATTAACGGGACCTGAGATGCCTTGTGCGATGACTGTTTTTCCAGGGAATAATGCCTTTACGGTAAGTGTGCCATTAAAAGTGGTATTTCTTGCAAAGCGTTTGACCCGCCCCAATGCGTCGTAGGTGGCAGTCTGAACGTATCCGGGAGCGACTCTGAGTGTGTCACCCGGCGCAACTGTTTTCGTCTCAATATTAGGCAGAATCTCACCATCAGCGATAGCAATTTGTAAAGCGGGGTCTCCGAAAAGTGTATACTCCATCATGACATCAATCTGCCCTGTCCCCTCTGTCATCAGAAGTTCGACTTTTGAATCAAAACTCAAGGGACCGAGTTGTCGGATGTTCCGTTTAAAAAGCATGTCAAAGATAATCCGATTGAGGGCATCATTTCCACTGCCATAAGTGAGACGTGTGGCACTCAGCATACCGATGATACCGCCTCTCTCTTTTCGCAATAACTTCTCCGCCATGCTGGGTTCACCCGGTTTATCAAAATAGCCATTATAGCAGCTGAGCACCAACATGAAAGGGATCTTTGCCGTCTCCTCAACCTCCTCAACGTCTGCGTTGTCAAATATTGACTCGTGCGTCCAGACAGTCCTACCGCCATGGCCAGCGTATTGCGCCAAGACCGCTCCTTCTCCGAGTGCCTTGATAATCCTCTCCCTCGCGACATAGCGGGGCAAGATGTTTGCATAATCGGCTGGACGCGCCTCAACTTCGTCGATGACATCTTCGAGAAAGACTTCAATGGTCTCATAGCCTAAACGGGTGTGGTCTTTCGCAATTTCGTTGAGACTCTTCTTGAAGATAAAATCCCCAGAGTTACTAACTTCATCGTCAGCGACAGAGATAATCTTCCTACGCCAATCTCCACTGGGTGGACTCTGTTCATAAGCCAATATTTTATCAACAACAGTCTCCGATTGGCTGACAGTTTCAACGCTGAGCCTCCCGATGTAGAAATCGGTGAATTCATCGTGTCCTGAAACCGTCGCGTACCAGTGATCGGCGGCAGTTCGACCAAATGAATCCGTTCGGATATAGTGTGTTGGAATGTAACCATCGAGTTCGGGGGGTTCGAGGTGAATTTCTGTGTCAACACCGCGAAAATCAAACGTTCCATCGCCAAAAAAGACAACGTAAGACAGCGCGGGTGGTGCCCAAGATTGATAAGCGTGGGTCAGAAACGCCTTGATTGCCTTAGGGCTGACCGCGCCACCGCCAAATGTATTGTAGATCTCATCCGTTGTAACGACCCTCGTACGATATCCGCCACCGCCAGGCGTTGCGCGCCACGCTGCTAATCTTTCCGCTGCAGATAGGAATTTTGAATGTGTCACGACCAAATAATCGGCACCGTGATTCGCAGTGGCTAAATCCGTAGGTCCGATGATTTCAATACGCTCTGGCTGACGCAACGCAGTATCAGAAACCGCAACAAACTCGGCGTTTCGGGTGTCGAGCATCTGGAAAAGCGCGTTATAGGAATTAGGGTTTTCTATGTCCGTCTCCACCGTAACCCCTTGCATCCGAGCAGTGAGCACATTGCCATCTGTCTCAAAAATATGTACACCCGGGTCGCCAAACGCCTTAATTTCATACTGAAGTTTGCGCCCACCCGTAGGTTTCGTCTGTGAAGTTTCATCTGGGGTAGGTGATGTGAACCACAGTTCATCAGAAACTGCGCGGAAGAGGCGGGTATACTCAACAGAAAAACGGTTGAGATAGACATGATACGGATAGCGGGTTGTGTCTTCGTCAACGTTATCATCAACACGGGCAAGGGACAAGACATTTTGTTCGCCGTTCCTATTATCTTTGAGTGTATCCCATGCCCGTAAAGTCCGTTGGACAGTGAGCGTGTCCTGCTGTTTCCATTTCGCAAACTCTATTCGGACCCCGTTGATAGCGACTAAGATTTCATGGGATACCGGTGTGCCACCTTGCAAATCGACGGAAATGTGCAGCGGGTCGAAACTTTTTGCAACATCATAGAGCGGAAACTCAAGGCGCATTTCGCCAACATCGCTTCCATTTTTGATACCATCCCAGTACCAGAAATCCAATGCTTCAAACCACCCATGTTTATTACCGGGAGAAACGGTGTTTGTGTATACAAATTCAAGGTTATTCGTGAGATAATTCTCTTCAAAGGTTAGTTTAGAGCGGAAGGTAGGGACTTGTGTCGCTGTTGGATCTGTGGGGCTGACAGTAACCTGTGGGACCCGCGCAGAGGTGCGCCGCCTATTGTCAAGCGTGAGCCAATAGATATTCCAACGACTATAGCGGTTTTTCGGTTTATGTCCAAGGAAAAAGATGGCATCTTCTGGATCAAAACGGCCGTCGCCTGCGCCGCTAATGTAGATAGGAATATTTCTACTCTCGTGCGTGAGTCGAAGTTGCCTTGGATCTGCGCCAACGAGCTCTATCCCCCAATCCTGCTGTAGGGCTTCTGCTGTTACAGTATAGACCCCGGTTTCTTCGACGAATAATTTAAAGCGGACACTATCGGAAGTCTCATCAGGAATGAGTGCCGGTGCTGCAGGCATCACGGGACGGGGCACTCTGAAATTACGCGCCTGCTCAGCATTGAGAAGTTGATGGGACAAGGCACGTTCAAAGGCTTCTGATTCGGCTATCAATGTGGGGCGATTGTGTCCCACTTCACTGCCACTAATTCCTCTTGACCGACTGCTGACCGCTGACTGCTGACCGCTACTGGAAAACCGGATGTTCACCGTAAGGTGTGAGTACAGGCGCAATTGACGGGTTCTCGGCAGATACTGCACAGGATACAATGCCACCGCAATGACGCGTTGGCTGCGAATGTAACCTTCCCGGACGACGCGGGCAAGTGGGAATCCCGGATAGGAAGCGTTTCCAGTCGATTGATAGGCACTACCGCTTTCTACCCAGTGTTGTGTCGCTGCGTGTTGTGAGTTGCGTTCCTGCACATCGAAAATAGAGACCGGCACGAGACGAATACCGGTACGTGTCTCAGCTGGAGCCGCAGAAATATCAATTGCTTCGATTTCAACTGACGCCGGTATACCTAACATCAACCGTGTGACTGGAACTTTGGGATTACCGGGTTCATTGGTAAAGCGGCTGTCGTCGTAATGGACCTCTTGATAGCGGACCCTGTCTCGAACTACCTCAGAGATAGTTAGTTCCGGCAAGGTGAATTGAACGGTAATTCCGCTCTCTGATGTGACTTGAGTAAGCCGTGCGGTCGCGCTACCTATACATAGAAAAAAAAGAAGGGACAGTATGATCGCAAGCCGAAATTGTGTACGTATAGGTTTGTGTGCCGCTTCTGTTTGTTGTGAGAGTAATTGCGTCATTTATTTTGTTCGTTTCCGTGGGCTGTCAGGAATCGATACGGAAATCTATTGTACAGAGTTCCTTTCGGTCGTCGGTTAAGAGATTATCTGCTTGATTTAAAAACCTCTTTAACTGATAACTGACAACCGATAACCGATAACTATTCCGCTATCCTACTTTCAAAAGAATTTTACCAAAATTGCGATTCGCTTCCATATACTCGTGCGCCTGCCGTGCCTCGGCGAGCGGAAAGACGGTATCAATAATCGGCTGTAGCGCGCCATGTTTCAATTCTGGCAACCATCGTTCAACGAAACGCTGTGTAATAGCAATCTTTTCGTCAATGGATTGCGGTCTCATAACCGATCCGGTAATCTGGAGTCGGTTGCACATCACCGCGCCAAGATTAATTTCCGCGGTCGCCCCAGCGATCAATCCGACTTGCAGGAGTCTCCCCTTTGTTTTGAGGATAGAGAGGTTCCGCTCAAGGTACGGAGCACCAATAAAGTCTAAAACGACATCAACGCCCTGTCCATCGGTTAAACGTTGGATTTCGGCAACGAAGTCAGTTGTTTTGTAGTTGATCCCCTCTGTTGCGCCAAGTGCCTGGCATTTATCGATTTTTTCCGATGTTCCGGCAGTGACAAAGACCGTGGCACCCGCATGCCGTGAAATCTGAATTCCGGCACTACCGACCCCGCTTCCACCGGCATGAATTAGGATTGTCTCACCTGCTGATAATTTGCCCAACGTGAAGATATTTTCGTTTGCCGTAAAAAAGACTTCGGGAACTGCAGCGGCTTGTTCAAAACTCCACTCATCAGGTATAGGCATCGCCATGCGGTAATCAATAACAGCCTGTTCTGCATAGCCACCGCCTCCGACAAGCCCGAAGACTCGATCGCCTTTGGAAATCCCGTTCTCTACGGCAGCACCTGCTTCTGAAACGGTACCCGCAATCTCCAGACCGAGTATTTCGGATTCACCAGGCGGTGGGGGATAGCCGCCTCGACGTTGAATCAGGTCGGCACGATTCAAAGCAGTCGCATGCACATCCACCAAAAGTTGCGTTGCTGTTGGTGTGGGTGATGGTGCTTCAGCCAATTGTAAGACTTCTGGTCCACCATCGCCGGTTCTGATAATTGCTTTCATCTTTTTTCTCCAATTCATCATATTTGTCTTATTTCATATCGGTTTTCTTCAAAAAAAAACTGTTTCCGAAGTGTAGGTAGGACCGGCGCACGGATATGTCGCGGCTCTGGTTGGTAGGTGCGCGGCGGGACTTGTATAGAAACGGAAGCGTAGGAAAAAGAAGATTACAACCTTTTGGGCGTACCAACGTCTAAAAAACAAAAAGGATAAAAAATTAGAATGCATCTGAAAGGAGGAAAACACGATGAAAAAAAGAAATACAAAAAAAGGGTCTAAAAAGTTAGCGTCGCGTCGATTCAACCCAGTGAAAGCGAAACTGGAATCCATAAGCGAATGTTTCGACCAATTACGGCATGGGCTGCCTGCGAACCGAGAAGAATACGTTGAGGGAGACCGGATTACACACTCCTACGTTAAAAGTTGCTTCCTCATGATTATCCAACGTGCTGTGGATATCAACAACGTTATCATCGAATTTAGCGGACAAACGCCGCCACTGCAAAAGCATCACAGTTTTCGCGCCTTACATCAAAACAGCACCATTGATAGAGAAACGCTGGACTTTTTCATGAAGGCTTTGGACTACTACGAAAGCATCGCCAACCCGTATCAAGAACTCCCACCATCTGAATTGTACGATGCCTCTTGGGAATTGTTGAAGTATGGGGAAGCCTATACCAACCAGATTGAGCGTTTCTTTTTAAAAACTTCGCGTGCTTAGTTTGTGCTTATATATTTGCAATCCATAGAGTAGGCGCGGTTGCAAACTGGGGTTCCCCTCTTTACTGCGGAGTCCCCTCCACTTTTGAAGCAAAAGGTTGCAAACCACGCCACGAATTGATGGACTATCTAATTAAATTCAACGATACCGCCCGTTCCCTTGAGGATAATATCCGGTTTAAGCAGAATCTGCTGTTCTTGTTCCAACTTTAACCCAGTTGGATGGAGCATATAAGCAATTCTGAGTGGGAGATATTTTCCCAAATCGGCGAGTCTATCTACATCGCTCTTAAAGATTATCTGTTCGCTCTGCTGAGTCTGATAGGCGTACCAATACTTGAGATAGGAACGAATGCCATTGCTAAAGATAAGTTCGCCAGAGCCAGAATCAACAACCTTGACCCAAACACGCCCAAGAGCCGTAAGACGGGTGCGGATATAAGTGGATGTCCCTGAAATTCCGCCCTGACTCCCCTGCTTCATCAGGTGCTGATCGTAATCCTGCCGAGTTAATTTCGGTGACTCAACCATGCCAATGATAATCATATCAGTATCAAGTGACTGTCCAAGCTTCGCCGCCAACGCTGGGTCAGCGTAAATCTGATTCAGGGTCAACCCCAATTCTCCGAGTTTATCATCGACCGGTTTAACTTTGTTTGAGAGGTCATAAACCCACTCTGCTTCCTTGAAGATGAGTTCGAGACGGGTCGCAAGGTTGACGCTGATACGCGTCCCTAATTTGCTTATATCTTCCGCCTCCGCCTCAGTGAAGAACGGCGTGACAGCAATCCGCTTCGCATCGGTGATTGGCGGTGGCGTTGTGATCTTTGGTTCGTCTGGCCCACAGCCCATCATTGCCAGGCAGAGAAGCGGTATAAGTAGAATTGTAAAGAAACGTGTCACTGAAGTGTGCCTCCTATAATTTTCGGTGTAATTTTCAAGCCAAATTTTCTACCAATCAGAGCCAAAAACTTGACTTAACTTTACAATGTGTGCTCTAAAAGTCTTTCCTTTACTCCCGTGATGGAGCGTCCGATGTCTTGGGCTAAGACAAATTTAGGGTTCCCAACGAGCGAGCCTATAGACCCTGTCCAACTTGTTGGCGCGATTGCTAAATCGCGCCGATATTCGTTGGAAACCCCATTGTGCTCTTGAAGCACAACGTGTCTTTGCCTCACATTTTGCTAAAAGCATACCAAAATTACAGAAATACGTCAACTTTTATCCGACATTCCATTCAAGGTTATCATTCATTACTGGAAATGGACTACCCGGAAGCGGCGATCGCTAATGCCCGGACCTCTCCGAATTCATGTGAGAGTTTTGTCCAAGAATCACCCGCATCTGTGCTCCGATAAAGCTGCCCGCTTACGCTACAAGCGATAAGAAGGTCGTTAGCATTCGGGTTGTGGGCGAAGCACCAAATCGTGCTGTTGGCAGTTCGACCGATGTCCGCTCGGGTCCACGATTTGCCAGCGTCACGTGTTGAAAAAATACCGCCTTGATCGCCCGGAGGTCCGTTCCCTGCTCCGATAAATACACGACCTGCATCACCGTTCAAAAAGAAAGCTGCACGGCAGTATGGCCATGGATAGTGCGCTTTAACATTCAGTGGTGTCCACTGCTGTCCCATATCTGTTGTCACACAGACATCGTTATTCGTTGCAGCGACGATAGTCTTCGGGGAACCCGGGACTACACAAAGCCCATGAATATCCAAGCTACTGAGACCCTCACTGCGCTCAGTCCATGTTTCCCCGCCATCGGTGCTGAGACGCATTCCATCAATTTCGATCCCAGCGTAGAGTGTTTGCGAATCGTTGGGATCAATCACGAAAGTTGTGACACGCGGAATAATCGGGACACCTTCGCACTCTTCTGCCAAATCGACGTTGAGCTGCTTCCAGTTAGCACCTCCATCCGTAGATTTGAAAAGTGCAGAAGGGCACGTTCCAGCATAGACCGTGTCAGGTGCGTTCAGATCAATGGCAATCGCCCAGACTTCCCGTCCATCCATGGGGCTTGGAAGATGGTGCCACGACTCCGCAGCGTTGTTGGTCTGGAAAATGCCGTTTTCGGTACCGGCGTAGAGCGTGTCTGGGTTACTGGGACTAACGGCTAAAGCACGAATATCGGCTTCCGGAAAGAGTCCGTTACTCACTCGACCCCAAGTATCACCGTTGTCGGTGCTGCGCCAGACACTTTGTCCAATAGTTCCTGCATAAAGTGTAGATTGCATGTTTTACCCCTTTTTTATAGCGGTTCGCTATTCGCATATAGTTGTTAGTCGTAATCAACGGTATGAATGCCGTATGGCATTCCCCGGGTTATTGGTTGTTGGTTAAGAAGGTTTCCTTTAACGGACAGACTCTTAACTAATGACTATCAACCAAGAACCATTAACGAATTGCTGTTAGCAGTTCGCGGTTCGCTATCGGCTATCTGCTATAATATTACTCCGTTAGCGTACCTGTGTCAACAATTCTTGAATCAAGCGAGATTTGGTATCTGATAGATTCGGGTTCTATTTCCGGTTCAAGCAGAAACGAGAATCGATACAGGTGGTTGTCCTGAGCGTCTCGCGTTACTTGGTACATCGCTTGTGCTTCACGGTACAGCTGCTCCGCTTTATTGTTGTGGAGCATTAAGGTCACCATAGGCGTTAACCCAACAAGTGGTTCACTCGGTTTAGCGATAATGTCCCAGTAGCGCGGATGTACGGCGTTAGGGAGAGCCGTCGTGGTAAATGCAATATGGGCACCGCGTGTCCCACTATATTGGTACTTTTTGTTCTCTGAATGGAAGCTGGGCGTATCCCTCTGTAGGCTCGGAACGAGGACTGCCTCCGTAACGGTGGTTGGTAGGACGAGAGAACCCGTGTTACTCGTAGATAATGCCATCTCCCGAACCTCAACAGCCCCGGTGGTGTGGAACTCAATAGCGTGGACAGCAGTATTCGACACGGAACCGCTGGAAAATCCTATTGTTAATCCACCAGCATTTTCAAACCCAATGTAATCCGCTGAAAAATTGCCCAATTCTCCATCTTGTGTGCCACTCGGGTAGGAACGGTGCCAGCGACGGGGTGATAAAGAGAGATTTACTGCCCGATAATCAGACAAGTAATTAGCAAGTTTCCATGAAATAAAGATGTCGGAGACCGTTTGATGGACACCCTGCGATGCGAGGACATCAGCGATACCGGTGAAGGATGTTCCACGATTCTGAACGATTTCAGTCACCGTTGCTATACCGCCATACTGTTCATGTAGATAGAGCATCCACAAGAAAGCAGCACCGTAGTGGGGCAGCAAATTACCGCCTGCGTCGGGCCATGTGACGAGCGAAATAGTCGGTGCTTTCTCGAAGGCAGTTATATGTTCTTGGAGCGAGTATCCACAGAGAAATGAGGCGTACTCTGCACAACCTTCATCAACCCAAGTCGCTTCTTTAGCATCGTGTGTCCAATTGATAATATGCTGAAATTCATGTGCGACAACATTATGAGCGGTTTCGCTATTCGGATTCAGCGGGTGTGTATCGATATACAGTATTTCACCTTCGTTACTGCGAATCGGAAAGCCACGAAATCCAGGGTGTCTAAGAACACCTCGGCTCTGATCTGCTGGATTGAAAAAACCTGCTGTATATTGATTGCCATTGTCTTTATCTCGGATATTGAGCAGAAGTAAGATAATCCTTCCATTTCTATCAATATCGGGCGGAGCACCGAAGATTTCCGTGAGTGTCAGGTAAATTCCGCGTTGTGGATTCATCGGTACAGCTGCGTCAAAAGCGCGAATTATCGCCTGAACAGTAGCGGCGGTAACGCGTGTATTCCATTCAGTATCCTCAACGAAAACATAACAGAAATTGCCTACACCGCGCAGTACCGTAGAAACCCTGTATTGCTGCATACTTCTGAAATCAGGTGCGAAGAAGGTCCGTTCTGTCCCGACAGGTAGTGCCGGAGCAGCGGGCAGCTCAGGAGCGGAAGGAACTTCGTTCCATCCTTCTTCGCTTCCAGTCTTCCATCCAGCAGTTAACTCCGGTGTACCGCAAACGTACGCCGAACTTCCGAGCGGCAAGCCTAAAGGCAATAGCATAGCAATGAAAAGCAGGGTTATATTTTTCATTTTTTTTAATTTGCGCAGCGGAACGCCCTAACTGCTAATTGCTAATCTGCTATCTGCTGGCTTTGACAGCGTCGAGTTTTTGGCGGAGTTCTGCATTGTCTGGTTCGAGTCGTACGGCTTGTTCCAAAGTTTGCAATGCCTTTTCCTTTAAACCCTTCTGCAGATAGGCATCAGCAAGATGCAAAAGAATTTCGGGTGTATCAGGAAGATAACGAATTGCGAGTTCCAGATTTTCTATCGCAGCGTCCAATTTTCCCTGTTTGAAGTATATAAACCCTAAACTATCAAGATACGCACCAGACGTTGGTGAGCTTTTGAGTGCTCGACGGACGAGTGCCGCAGCCTCGTCTAATTTGATACCTTGCTCAGCATAGAGGTAGCCCAACGCGTTGTAGGCATCTGGCAGTTCGCTTTTCGAGGACAATTCAATAGCCTTGCGAAGGTAATCTTCTGCGCGTTTCAGATCATCTAACATCTGATAAGCCATTCCGATCCCGGAAAGGGCTGGCACGTAGTTCGCATCGGTTTCCAGAATCTTTGCGAAAATGTTTATAGCCTTCCGCGGCACGTTGAATCTAAGATAGATCTGCCCAAGGGCGTGACGCATCTCTTGAAGCCGCATCGTCAGCGTAACCCGGTCAGCACTTCTAACACGACGTGTTCCGCCTCTCATCGAAGCCGCTCGTGCTTCTAATAGACTGATTGCGTGCATAATATGGAATTCGGATTTCTCAAGGTCGTTCTGTTCTTGATAGGCGAGGCCAATACCGTAGTGTGCCTCAATTTCAGTCTCAGATGTATTCGCGGTTCGCGGTTCGCGGTTCGCGGTTCGCGGTTCAGCCGTTTGTGCTTCAAGTCGGGTCAGGATAGCGAGGAACGTTTTTATCGCCGCAGGATAGTCACCGGTCTGAAGGTAGAGCTGACCAAGGCGGTTCCGCGCACTCAACTGTTCTGGAAGGATAGTTACGACCCTTTCATAGGAGAGCAGTGCCTCTTCAAGCCGGTTTTGCATCTCATAGAGTTCACCGAGTTCGGTGTGAAATTGATCGTCGAACGGCATAATTCGGGTCAGTGCCTTGAAGGATGTGATTGCGGTTTCGATTTCACCGAGATCACGTGCCATGGTGCCGAGATAGTAATGTGCCCTGTGGTGGTCTGGGTCCAGTTCAATGACCTGTTTTAAAACCGCGAGCATCTCCTCTTGTAACGCTTGGGTCCGGGTGTCGCGCCGATTTTCTTGGATAGATGCAAAGACTCTACGTGTTAGTATTTGGGCGAGGAGCCATGTTGCTGGCACACTCTCGGGGTTAAGCGCAATAGCTTTTCTGACATCGTCCTCTGCTCCTGGGATGTTTTGCAGTATATTAAATTGGAGTGTAGCACGTTCTGTGTAAATAAAGCTCAGGTCGTGCGAAGACACAAATTCAACTGAAGCAGCCGGAGATTCACCGTCAAGCCCAAACTCTTCTATGAGGACATCATAAGCGGCTTTGCTTTCACGAACGTTTCGTTCACTGGTTCCATTGTAGATTGCCCACATCACAGTGGCGTAGAAGTTAGCAGCGTCCCTCATTTCAGTATTTAATTCTGTATTGGCATCGGTGGGTGCCACTAACTCAGGTGTTTCAAACACACCTACCATCTCAGAATTCAACACGATGCTATCTATTGATGATGGTGAAACTTCCTTGTTCTGGGCTTGTAAGTTGTGTCCGAAGATGAAACACGTCATCAGAACAAGGATTATGAGCATGTTGAGGTATCTCATTTTTTTAGGGTTGTCGGTTTTTCAGTTTCCAGTGTCTGGTAACTGAAAAACTGATAACTATTCCTCCGAATTAGATCCTCCGTTAAGTAGAGAGGAGGAGAGTTCAATTTTGGCGGCATCAACAAGTGTTTCCTCGTTTTGTAGTGCCATAATACGGACCCCTTGCGTATTCCGCCCGATGCGTCGAATATCTGAAACTGCCGTTCGGGTCACGTACCCGTTTGAACTAATGAGGACGAGCTCATCGGTCTTAGCGACGCGCATTGCAGCAACAACCGCTCCATTTCGGGTTGATTTTCCAATGGCAATGATGCCTTTACCACCCCGTTTTTGGACACGGTAAGCAGCAACAGCCGTGCGTTTGCCGTATCCATTTTCAGTAACAATCAGCAAGTCCTCTTTGAGAGCACGGCTTCGTTTCGGTCGCGCCTCTTCAGGAGGCTCACTCTTAACAATAACCATTTGCGCGGTGAAATCATCGTCCCCGAGTTCTATGCCGCGGACACCGCGTGTGTTGCGTCCAAGCGGTCTAACGTCTTCCTCACTGAATCGAATAGCGACACCTTTATGCGTAACAAGGACAATATCGGACGTACCGTCCGTCACTTGCGCACCAATAAGTTTGTCCCCGTCATCAAGTTTAACGGCGATGATGCCGCTTGACAAAGTGTTCTCAAAACTGGCGAGTGCCGTCTTTTTGACGATACCTCGGTGCGTCGCCATAAAGACAAAAGTGTCCTCCGTGGTCCCGTCTCCATTCGTATCAGCAACTTTAGCTTTAGGTGGAACTGGGACGTATGCGGTGATGTTTTCACCTTGTGCTAAGCGCAGTAGGTTAACGACTGCACGACCGGCTGACTGTCTGCGCGCTTCGGGAATTTGGTGAACTTTTAGCGTATAACACTTACCCAAATCTGTGAAAAAGAGGATATTCTGGTGCGCAGTCGCAACGAAAATATGCTCGAGAAAATCTCCATCTTTGGTTGTAGCCCCCTTAATCCCAACGCCACCCCGGTGTTGCTTCCGGTAGGTATCCATAGGCAGCCGTTTCATGTAACCGGCATGCGACAGTGTAACGACCATCTCTTCATCAGCAATGAGGTCTTCAACTTCAAATTCTTTAACCTCACCCGTAATTTCAGTGCGTCGCTCATCGCCGTATTTTTCTTTAAGGGTTTCGAGTTCCGTTCGGATAATATCCGTTACGAGTGTTTCACTGGCAAGGATCGCCCGAAGTTCCGCGATGCGGTCGAGCAATTCAGTATATTCATCGTGAATCCGCTGACGTTCAAGTCCTGTCAACTGTCGGAGCGTCATGGTGAGAATTTCTCGTGCCTGCTGCTCACTGAGTTGATAGGTATCCCGCAATTCCTGCTCGGCTGCTTGCGGCGACGCTGCCGTCTGAACGAGTTCTATAATATCTTCAAGATTTTGTAGCGCAAGCAGGTACCCTTCAAGAATGTGGCTTCTACGCTCGGCACGCGCAAGGTCAAATTGTGTGCGGCGGCGAACCACCTCGCGCCGATGCTCAAGATAATAGTTGAGAATCTCTTCGAGCGTCAAGACCTTCGGAAGTCCCTCAACAAGGCAGAGCAAGTTAGCACTGAAGTTTGTCTGCATCTGCGTGTGCTTATACAACTGATTAAGGATAACCTGTGCGATTTCCCCGCGCTTGAGTGGGATAACGATGCGGATTTCTTTGTCCGATTCGTCCCGAATATCAGAGATGCCAGTAATTGTTTTACTGACCACTAAATTGTACATCCGCTCGAGCAGCTGATTTTTCTTTACTTGATACGGAATTTCGGTTATGACGATCTGTTCTCGGCCGGTCCCTTTACCCGATGTAGAAATTCTTTCTATGAACGCTTTAGCCCGAACAGTGACGCTGCCTCTGCCAGTTGTGTACATCTGTTTGATCCCACTTGTGCCGACAATGGTTCCAGCAGTTGGAAAGTCGGGACCGATGATATGCTCCATGAGTGTTTCAGCGTCAGCGTCTGGATCGGCAAGTTTGCAGAGAAGCGCGTCGACAACTTCACCAAGGTTATGCGGCGGTATGCGCGTTAAATAACCCACGCCAATACCTGTTGTTCCATTAACAAGTAAGTTCGGAAGAAGCCCTGGGAGGACTGTCGGTTCTTCAAGGGACTCCTTGTAGTTGGGTTGGAAATCGACCACCTGCTTCTCGATGTCAGTAAGCATCTCCGAAGCAATAGGGGCGAGTCGACATTCCGTATACCGCATCGCTCCGGGTGGATCGTCATCAATACTACCGAAGTTCCCTTGTCCGTCTATGAGCGGATAGCGTATACTAAAGGGTTGTGCTAACCCGACAAGTGTGCCATAAATGGGACCATCACCGTGTGGATGAAAATTTTTCATTACCTCACCGACGACAGCAGCACATTTGTCGTACGGACGATTTGAGGTGAGATTTATCTCACCCATAGCATAGATAATGCGACGTGTACTCGGTTTCAGACCGTCACGGACATCGGGTATTGCACGGTTCGTATTGACACTCATCGCATAGGTGAGATACGATGTTGTCAGTTCATTCTCTATGTTGCGTTCTTGGATGTTTTCCATATTGTTTTTCTACAGTCAATTACTCCTTTATTAGCAAACCTAAGCACCGTACAGATCGAGACTCACATGGGTGCCGAAGCGTTCTATGAATGCACGCCTCGGTTCAACGGTATCACCCATCAGAAGTGTGAAGACGCGGTCAGCTTCAACAGCATCGTCAAGTGTGACTCTTAAAAGCACGCGTTCATCTTGGCTCATAGTGGTTTCACGCAACTGCTCGGCGTTCATTTCCGCCAATCCTTTGAAGCGTGTAATCGTCAATCCGCGATGCTCTATCTCAAAAAGATATTGCATCAATGAAAAAACATCCCCAGCATGATAAATGTCGCTGTCTTCAGACTGAATGCTGAACAGTTTCTTGCTTTTGGCTTCATCCGTCTCTTTTTCTGGCAGGAAATCCGTGTCTTTGATGTCAAACGCAGCGAGATTTTCTAATTCGCGCTGTAGCTCGTGATACAAGGTCCGACGGGCAACCATCGGCTTTGTGGTGTGCGCTTCGTGTTGCTCGGTTGTTGCCTTAGTATCTTGCTGGCTTTGTGCCTCTCCCTCTGCATCCAGAAATGTGATTTGCGTATCATCTACAGGCGGTGCACCGATTGATTGTATTGTGTCAGAAACTTGCAGGTTATCCGCTATGCTGGCGTTACGCATCGGAGAAGACTCAAGCATCGTTAAGAGTTGATCTACATTATCTGTAAGGTCTCCTGTCTCCGTAGTCTCGGTGGCTTGACCTGTTTTCAGATACATGGATAATTCTTCAGGCGCAATGCCGCTTTGGACGAGTTGTTCAAGGATAGTTTGAACCTTGCGGATAGAACCGGCGATTGTTTTATATTCTGACGCTGCGTAAGGGACCCCCCGTCGGGCGTTTGTTATCTTGACAGTGTCCAAAACCAGAGTCAACAGATAGTCTTCCATCGCTTCATCGTCCTGTAGATATTGGGCACTCCTGCCCTTCTTTATCAGATAAAGTGGCGGTTGAGCGATGTACAGATGCCCAGAGGCGATGATTTCAGGCATTTGACGAAAGAAAAAGGTTAAAAGTAGCGTTCGGATGTGTGCACCGTCAACATCGGCATCTGCCATGATAATAACTTTGGAATACCGAAGTTTCTCAAGCGTAAATTCTTCGGTGCCAATTCCTGTTCCCAAGGCAGTTACAATATCAATGACTTGGGCGTTCTTGAGTATTTTATCAAGCCTTGCTTTGTCAACGTTGATGCCTTTGCCTTTTAATGGTAGTACCGCTTGATTTTGCCGGTCACGACCCTGTTTAGCAGTTCCACCGGCGGAATCTCCCTCTACAAGGAACAGTTCGGTTCGGGTCGGATCGCTTTCAGAGCAATCAGCGAGTTTACCCGGCATTGATGCGGAGTCGAGAACACTTTTACGACGGATAACTTCGCGTGCACTGCGTGCAGCTTCTCGTGCTTGTGCGGCTTGGATCGCTTTCTGGACGATCAGTTTGGAAACGCGCGGACTTTCTTCTAAAATCGTTTTGAGTTGGGTTCTGACAAAACTTTGGACGATGCCTTCAACCTCTGTGTTTCCAAGTTTGGATTTCGTTTGCCCTTCAAATTGTGGTTCCGGCACTTTCACACTGACGATCGCGGTCATCCCCTCACGGATGTCTTCACCGGTGAGATTTATCTTAACGTTTCGGAGGAGGTCGTTGTCAGTCGCATAAGTTTTGAAGGCACGGGTGATAGCACTCTTAAAACCGCTTTCGTGAAAACCGCCTTCCGAAGTTCGGATGTTATTGGCGTAGGAACTAATATTTTCCGTGTACGTGTTATTGAACTGAAAAGCGATTTCGACTTTGGTTTCTTCTTGAATACCTTCTATGTAAATAGGCTTCGGATGCAGTACCTCTTTATTCTGGTTTTGGTAGGTGACAAAAGAAGCGATGCCACCCTCATATTGAAAAGTAACCGGTTCCGAAGTCTCTGCGGCACGCTCATCCAAAAATTGGATGCGGACCCCTTTGTTGAGAAATGCGAGTTCTCTTAATCTATCGCGGAGAATCTCATAAGAAAAATCGAGCGTATCAAATATTTCGGCATCCGGCATGAATGTCGTCCGAGTCCCGGTTTTTTTACTCGAACCGGTCTTTTTTACCTTGGTCTTTGGGATGCCGCGTGCATATCGTTGTTCGTAGATGCCTCCATTTTGTTGGACCTGGACGTGAAGCCATTCAGAAAGGGCGTTGACACAGGAAGCACCGACACCGTGTAACCCCCCGGCAGTTTGGTAACCTACCTGTTCACGACCATCGAACTTACCGCCAGCGTGTAAGGTGGTCATGACAACTTCAAGCGCGGAAAGACCTGTTGCCGAATGCGTATCAACGGGGATACCGCGACCATCGTCAGCGACGGTGACACTACCATCACTGTGGATTGTAACTTCAATTTGCGTACCATAGCCGGCACCGAGTTCGTCTATACAGTTATCCACTAATTCCGTGACGAGATGGTGCAGTCCCGCTGGACCTGTGCTACCAATGTACATGCTTGGACGTTTCCTGACGGCTTCAAGACCTTCAAGAATTTGTATGTCACTGGCTGTATATGTTCGTTCTTGTTTTGGCATATTTCGTGTGGTACCTCGCTATGGGTTGACCGAATGGAATTAACCATCGGTTTGGGTTGGGTGGACATGTCCTATGGATTAGAGCGACCGGATCTTAAAAAAATATATATTAAGTATGACGTAATAAAGAGTGAAATGGTTTCAGTATTGTGGGTAGAACATCCTTTGTTCTGCTGGACACCGCTTGGTGCCTTAATAAATAGAATACCTTATTTTTCCGCCTTTGTCAAGGGTTATCTTCACTCTGTGTAGTGAATAATTGTCGAAGCGATTTTTTTAATTTTGTATCTGTTACATTGGCAAGTGTCTGTTCAATTCGTTCTAATTCTTCGGGGGTTGTCCGACGAGGAGTGTCGGTGCTGGCTGGCTGTGATGGTTCGCGGGGGGATTTGGACTGGTTTGCATTTGTGTCGTGAGGCGGTGCTGTCCGAACTGGACGCAATTCTATCCGGATATCTGTGAGAATGGGTTGCCCCAATTCTGCATTCAAGTCGGCTATGATTTTCGGTTTGTGAAGTAAGAGTTCTCTCCTATAAGGCGGATATTCAGTATAGATTTTCAGGACTCCATCTGAAAGTGATACGGGTAGTGTTTTCGTACCGAACGGGACACCGAGGCGCTTCCGCCAGAGGTCGAAGACTTTCTGTTCAACCATCTTAGGTTCAAGATCATTTCGCCGGATAATTTCTGTGAGGATATCACCTACATTTTCTGTTTTTTGCATCTGTGACCTCGTTTTTTCACGCTTACTTTTCAGAGTGGGCTGATTGGCTAATTCGGGCGTTTTTAACGGTGAGAACATTGGCTTCATGGAGATAATGTACAAGCGGTTCAGCGTGCGTTGCTGTGATGAAAGTCTGGGCACTCAGATTTTGGAGAACGCCTAACAGGTAGCCTATGCGTTTATAGTCCAACTCCGAGGTAACATCATCCAGAAGTACTATCGGGTTTCGCCCGGTTGTGGCATGAATTAATTCTAATTCCGCCAGTTTGAGTGCCAACGCGATAGTCCGCTGTTGCCCTTGCGACCCGTAAGCGCGCGCGACTTCGCGACATGTCCCATTTTTTTCTGTTAGAAGGTCGTATTCGCTTATCACTTTCTCTTCATCATTGTCCGAAATTTGCGATTCGTTCTCGCTTAGGACCGTAGATGATGGATTCTCCAATTCGATGAGGAAATCGTCGCGGTGCGGTCCGACTAACGTTGTCCCTCTCTGTAGATCTGCGGCGCGTGAAGACTTTAATGTCTCACGAAATTGCACTGTAATCTCGCTTTCGCTCGTAATTGGAACCGATTCAACTTCAGATTCAGCCAACAAATTTGGGTCTGCAGATTCGGGTTCCGAATTGTTGTCTGTCCTATCGTCCCGCACTGATGCGGAACGATAGGTCAACGCCAAGTTTTCTTGACCACCGGTAAGTTTTTGATGGTTGTGCATAGCATAGTCTTTCAACTGGTCGAACACTTGTAAACGTTTTAGCGTAATAGCAGTGCCGTGCGTGAGCAAAAGTTTATCCCAAGCGTCTAACTGAGCCGCGTCCACAAAAGTTGTACGAATTTGTTTTAGCAATTCGTTCCGTTGTTTGAGAACTAGCTGATATTTCTGTAAATGCTGTAGATAACTGCTATCAATCTGTGCAATCAGCAGATCCAGAAAGCGTCGCCGTTCTGCGGGCGCGCCTTTCACTAATATTAGAGATTCCGGCGCGAAAAATACGGCGGTGAACTGTCCAATCCATTCAGAACGTTTCGTATGAAGAACGCCGTTCTTTATCAGCTTGAATTGCCCACGGGCACGCTTCGATGCCTCAAGAGATATGACATCATTGCTGCTATTTGTCAACACGCCTTTCAGGTAAAAACCGGGTTCGTTGTGTCGGATGAGTTCGGCATCTCGCGTGGCGCGGTGAGATTCAGCGGTGCAAAGGAAGTAGATTGCTTCAAGCAGACTTGTTTTTCCCTGGGCATTCCCGCCGATGATCAGGTTAACTGGCTTGGAAAAACTCACTTCGCAGTCGACATAGTTACGAAAATTACGCAGAATGATGTTATTTAAAAGCATTGGTTTGTGGTAGATAAAAAATGTTTTGATTTGCTTATGGATTCATGCGTAAAACACGATTGTGTGTGATAAGAAATACTACCTTAGAATTTTTTCTTTTTCTTTGCCTTGTTAACTTATCCACAACCCCTCCTATTAGTACTAATTACGATATATATACAAGATCTTAAATTAGTAGTAGTAGTAGGGGCTGTTGATAAGTGGATAACTCCCTTAAACCCTTGCTGTCACTGGTAACTACCCTGTTGATAGATTGTGGATAACTTTTCGAGTTATCCACAGGTTATCCACAAAAAGAAATAATGTCTGAATTATGCACAAGTTATCCACAATTTCAATAGAGTTATGCACAAGTTATCCACAAGTTATCCACAATTTTAAAACTCGATTATGCACAAGTTATCCACAATTTCAATAGAGTTATGCACAAGTTATCCACAATTTTAATAGAGTTATGCACAAGTTGTTAACAGGATTAGAGGCAATACAGCACCTGAGTTCTGCAAAAAAGTGTGCCATATAAATTGAGGTACAGAGAGTAGATTGATAGGAAACGCTGAAATTGGTGTTCGTTAGCGGAATTGATTGATGAGCGTAGTAATTGCTTTCCGATCATCGTCGCTATCGTCCATTATTTTTTCTATCTGTTTGCATGCGTGAATAACAGTCGTATGGTTTTCTCTGTTAAACGCTTGTGCGATATTTGCGTATGACATTTGCGTTAATTCTCTGCACAGATACATCGCGACTTGCCGGGGGTATGCCAATCCTCTGGTTCGTTTTTGAGACACAAGGTCAGCTGCTTCAATATCAAAGTAGTCGGCGACGGCTGTTTGTATCCCTTTTGCCGTTGCAGATTTCCGTTGACGCAACGGAGAGACGGAACCGACATCTCCGAGGACCTGCCGCGCAAAGTCTATACTCAGTTCCTCCTTAAGTATAGATGCCTGTGCCATAAGACGCACAAGTGTACCTTCAAGTTCTCGGATATTCGTCGTGACCACCTCGGCGATGTAACTCAACACTTCATTCGGGAGATGCTCCATGCCTTGGTCTTGACATTTTTGCTGAAGGATTGCGATGCGCATCTCATATTGTGGTCGGTCGATCTCAGCGACCATCCCCCATTCAAAGCGCGAGCGGAGGCGTTCCTCTAAGTTTTCGAGATTACCGGGGGGACGGTCACTGGTCATGACTATCTGGTTTGAGTTCATGTGAAGGTCGTTAAAAGTATTAAAAAATTCCTCTTGTGTTCCCTCTTTCCGCTGCAAGAACTGTATATCGTCTATAAGGAGCATGTCGGCAGTTCGGTATTTTGTGCGGAAGCCCTGTGCCGATGTACGATTGACGATAGATTCTACGTACTCGTTCATGAAGGTTTCTGACGTAACGTACAACACTTTCTTTTCTCGCTGATTCACTGAAAGCCGGTTGCCAATGGCATGCAACAAATGCGTTTTGCCTAATCCCACTTCACCGTATATAAAAAGCGGGTTGTAGTCGCGTCCAGGATTTTCCGAGACAGCCAAAGCAGTTGCGTGGCATACACGATTGCTGGAACCGACAATGAACCGGTCAAATCTATAATTTGGATTAAGTCCTGTCTGAACTTGTCGGAGTGGTGCCGGTGGGTCATCAAGTGAAGTATTATTTCGGCTGGTCGGTCTTTCGGATTGTATCTCACTCAGATCTTCGTCATCATCGGAAGTTGATTCATCTACTGTGAGGATAAGGGCACATTGGGCACCGATTAATGTGGCTAACACCCGTTGGATATCGGCGCGAAACCGCTCCTCAATCCTGGCACGCGTATACGCAGACGGAACAGCTATATTCAGGGCTTCTGCTGTAATTGAGAGAGGGACTACTTGATGAAGATAGACATCCTGTCGCGCCGCATCGCTGAGTTTTTCGAGTATTTCTAACCAAATTTCGTTTGGGGTCTGCCGCATGAGGTAAGTCCTAAATTCTACGTGTACCTTCCATTACTATTTGCAAGCCATACACTGCCTACTTTACTTGTGAGCAAATGCTTTCAGGTTGTCTCTTTTTTGGACGCTTTGTTTGGAATACATGTAAATTTAACGTCCACTCAGGCTTGCTATTATAAGAATTAATACTAAAAAATATCATACCACTTTTTTGCAAAAATGTCAAAAAATTTTATCCTGGCAAATCCGTAGCATAAGTACCGTTGATAAAACATTTTGGACCGAAATCGAAATTTTGTCAATCTATTTTTTTGACGGTTTGTTATAAAAAAAGTAGGAAAAAATTTGACAATCACTCAAAAATGGCGTATCATTTTAAAACAAAATATAATGCTTTCTGGCGAACTGACACTAAATGCACGACGCAGAAAAAAAGGACGTAATTCCGCATTCGCTTGGCATCAAGACAGAGGAAAGGAGCTGCTCATGAAACGCACATATCAACCGCATCGTCGTAAACGGAAAAATAAATTTGGGTTCCGTAAGCGCATGTCTACGCGGTATGGAAGACAAACGATCTCGCGCCGCCGCGCGAAGGGGCGGAAGGTCCTGAGTGCCTAAGTTAGCTGAACTGACTGGAAGAAAACGCAAATGCCCCGAACATTTGAACTACCTCATTTCTACCACAGTCCGATCATATCCGTTGTAAAACACGCCCGCCGAGAAATTGATGCCCGAAAGCGGGACCTTTCCCCTACGTTATTGGACTTTGGACCTGTCCGCTTTAAGATCGCGCGCCACTTCGGTTTCTGTTACGGGGTCGAAAATGCCATTGAAATCGCCTACCGAGCATTGGCAGAAAACCCCGATAAACGCATCTTCTTGTTGTCTGAAATTATTCACAATCCCCACGTGAACGAAAATTTAAGGGAGCGAGGGGTCCGGTTCCTGATGGATACTGCTGGCGCGTCGCTGCTCCCTTTCGACATTTTGATGCCCGATGATGTCGTTATTGTTCCCGCATTCGGAACTACGCTTGAAGTCGAGCAGTCTCTTAAAGAGCGAGGCGTTACCCTCACGGCTTATAATACGACTTGTCCGTTTGTTGAGAAGGTTTGGCGGCGGAGTGAAGAGATTGGCAAACAGGATTATACCGTTGTTATTCACGGAAAACGGTACCATGAGGAAACGCGCGCAACGTTTTCCCATGCCCAAGCAAGCGCGCCTGTTGTCGTGGTTCGCGATCTTGAGGAAGCACGGGCGTTAGCAAGCGTCATATCGGGTGAAGAAGGCACTGACTTCTTCTTTGAGAAATTCGCCGATCGTTTCTCTCCGGGATTCGATCCGACCGTTCATCTCAAACGCATTGGTGTTGTCAATCAAACGACTATGCTTGCCACCGAAACAGAAGCGATTGCGGATTTGCTACGAGAGGCTGTCGGAAAAACGTATAGCGATGCCGAAGTATCTACGCATTTTGCTGATACGAAAGACACCCTCTGTTATGCGACAAAAGAAAATCAGGATGCTACACTCGCTCTCATTGCTGATGGTGGTGATGTCGCAGTTGTTGTCGGTGGATACAACTCTTCTAATACCAGCCATCTTGTGGAGCTCTGCCAACAGCATCTCCCTACCTATTTTGTCCGAAATGCAGACGAACTGCTCAGTCCCAAACAGATCCGCCATCTTGACTTAGAAACAAAAACGGTGCAGATTACAAAAGGTTGGCTTTTTGAGACGGTCGAGGTACCAGCGTTAGAAACGCCTATTGATGTTGTCCTGACCGCCGGTGCTTCTTGTCCGGATGTCCTACTTGATGAGGTGCTGCAGAAAGTTGTCGGGTGGTTTCCAAACACGCGTCCTGTTGAAGAGGTTTTGGAACCGTATAGCACGCTTTAAGGGTAGAGTTCCAAATCTCTATAGTGCTGATAGCGTTTTCAGTAATACTGATGTTTGTGAGGGTGTACCGACGCTGATTCGGACGTGGTCTTGCAGGCGTGGCGTGTTAAAATATCGGATGAGAATGCCCTGCTCGGCTAACGCTGCTTTCAATTCCGCTGCATCTCTGCCGATGACTCGCGATAAGATGAAATTCGCCTCGCTCGGATACGGCTCCAAAAAGTCGAATTCCTGTAATGCTCGGTAAAGCCTTCCGCGTTCTTCTACAATTTTTTTCACATTCTCCCGCAAGTAATCCACATCCGACAAGGAAACCAGTGCCGCTGTCGCGCCAGCAACGTTTACATTGTAGGGCTGCTTAATCTTCAGCAAATGTGAAAGGATCCATTGCGGAAAGACCCCATATCCGACCCTTAATCCTGCCAATCCTGCCCACTTGCTGAATGTCCGAAGCACAATCAGGTTTTCGTATGCTAAAACCCAATCCGCGCGACTCCCGCCAGCGAATTCAATATAGGCTTCATCTAGGACAACGATTAATGGCAGCTCCAAGAGCCGCCGAAAACACGCATCGTCAAGCGTCCCGCCGTCAGGATTGTTTGGACTGGTAATAAAGATGATTTTGAGGGTACTGTCGTTGTTAGCCAGCGTGACTATTGATTCAAGGTCTAACGAAAAATCCGCTTTTCGCGCAACATCGATTGTGCTGCCACCGTTAAGTTCTGTGTCAAAGCGATACATTCCGAACGTTGGTGGGCAGTTAATGACTGCATCCCCAGGAGCGATGAATAACCTAATGATGAGATCAATGAGTTCGTCCGCGCCATGCCCAACAACGATATGGCTTTCATCAATACCTGTGTATTGACCGAGTGCCTGACGGAGCGATGTGCTGTCCGGGTCTGGGTATATGTGATAATACGTTTCGCTTGCCAACGCTTGATGTACACGCCGTGAGGGTCCATAAGGGTTTTCGTTCGCATCAAGTTTAATGATGTTTTCAGGAGTAATACCGAGGCGTTTACTCAGGACATCAAACGGAACAATCGGCGTATAGGGTGCCATGTCTGCAATGTCTGTGCGAATGAGGTTTTTATATACGATTTTGGAGAGCATTTTTGTGTTAATGGTTGTTGATTATCGGTTGTTGGTTAAGAAGACTTTGGTAACAATCTACCCTTGTTGAAACGCCCAAGTTAAGGTGGATTGTTACATGTTGCCTCTTAACTAACGACTGACAACCGACAACTACTTGCTATTGATTCGGGTTGGGTGAGGTTCGGACCTCAACGGCTTTCGGTGTCAACGCGCCGAGTGGCGTTTCACCGTTTAGCACGCGCACAAAATCGTCTACCGTCATATCTGCCACGCGTAGGTTGGAATCTTCCGTTCTACCAGCGATATGCGGTGTGTGGACGACGTTATCCCTATTGCGCAATTCGTCATCGATAGGGACGGGTTCGATGTCGTAAACGTCGAAGGCACCAGCGAGTTCGTCTTTTACAATCCGTTCCCGCAACGCTTCCATGTCCACAGCGTGTGCCCGCGTAATCACAACAACCAGACTGCCTTTCCGCAGATGATTGATACGTTCTCGATTCAACAGATGTCGCGCTGACGGGGTCGGTGGGACCGCCACAAACACGATATCTGAGGTATCCGCAAGCGTGTCCATATCCGTACGTTGCACATCCCACTCTTGAAGGAGTTCGTCCGGGACGTACGGATCAAAACCCCTCACCGTTGCCCCGAAAACCCGACACCATTTCGCGATTTTTCCACCAATTTGCCCGAGTCCAATAACCCCGATGTTTTTCGTGCCGAGGTCGCCGTTAACAAAATCAGGATCGTCACAGAACTGGTGTGCAGCAGGGAGTTTATCGAGTGGGCCCCCGCTTTCCCGTGCGTTGAGTGAACCCCACATCGGGTTTTCCCAATCCCACAATTTTTCACGATTTGCCATCCGCAGGTGCCACTGTGCTGTGCGGCGCAGCGAAGACAAAGCGAGACCGAAAGCACATTCTGCCACGGATTGCGACCATGCTCGCGTCGATTCAATAACTGGGATCCCGCGTGCCTGAAGTGCCTGATACGGGATACCGTGTCCAGAATTATCTGTCATCGCGCCAAGCACTTTGAGTTTTGGGGCTGCTGCGATACAGGCTTCAGTCAGGTTTCCACCGAAATGAGATATTCCAATGGTTTCACTTAAATCGATCTGTTCATGGATAGGATCTCGGCTGTCGGTGTTGAGAACAAGTGTTACGCCGAGTTCTTCTAACCGGCGCACCATCTGTTCGTGTACAAAGGGCCAAGAAATCTCTAAGTTAGAATAACGCGTGAATACAAATTCAGGGCTTGCCATAAATTTTTCCTTTTTTTAATGGTCGTCAACCATTTGGGGTCAGTAACTCGCTTGTGGTGGACAAAACATTTACAAAAACTACACGCTCTACTGATCGCTAATGGTTTCCGACTGCTGATAGCCAATACGCAGATGCGGTCCAGTGGGGTATCTGCCCATGCGCGCACCGTAGAGTGCGAATCCATCTTTCGCTTCATAAAGGACTGTTAGCGTGTCTGATGCACCGTTCAAGACATCTGATGCCTCAAACTTGATATTGTAAAGATAGCCGTAAATGCCTGGTTCTCCGTGGATGTAAGAGAGGACACCGCGGGCATCGGCTGGACAATCGGGAATGCGGATCGTGTCTATTTCAACGCCATTGACAGAGATCGTTACATCCGATGGATGTTGCTCTGGCTCCGTTTGACGGGCACCACTATACGCGCTGGAGGCTTCAAAAATGAGTTCCATTTCTGCAACCTCTGCTGGATTAAGTCCCTCTGGCAATGAGATCTCATATTCGACATAACCGCTCCCAACTCCAGAGAAAAGTTGTTCACGCTTTGTTGATTCCTCCCAAGAGGATGCGGATATGTTGTCAGGGACGTAGTTGAGCGTAATTTGTTTTGAACCACTTGATTCGATTGGGGCGACCGCCTCTACGAAGTGCTCGAAGTTGATGAAGTTACGAGCGACAATAGTACCTGTGCCATCTGTTACCCAGATATGCAATGTGCCGACTGCCGGATGGATGTCTGGTACGACAAGTTCGAGTTCATGCACCTGCTCCACCTGATATTGTGGGAATGGAATCTCAACTTTTCCTGAGACACATCCGCGTGTAACGTGTCCAGTTGCTGACATTGTGTCCAGTTGCCAGTGAAGGGTTGTCTCTGTAATGGTTTTATGTGAGAAGTGGCTCGCGTAGATGTCGGCTTTTATCCGTTCACCCGGCGCAACCGTTTTACCCGGCGGATAGTCGATAGCGATAAAGTCAAGTGTATTGATATCGAGATAGTCATATCCGAATGCCTTTATCGATCGGTCGTAGTTCATGAAACCGTTGTGCTCCCACTCGATGTCCTGCAACTCTGTGTAGATGTAGCCGCAGATTTTCGGATGGAGGCGGAGTTCGTTGGTAAGGTATTTGAAACACCAAGAGACATCCTTATCTCCTGCACCCGCTGAGATACCGCCGTATTCACTATTAATCAACGGCGCATCTGTCTGTACGTTACCACCAACGTAGTTAAACGCTGAACCCGGGTACGTCTCTTGGACAACGTTCGCGATGTGTTCCTTCGCTTGTTCATAATCATTAATGTAGAAGTGCCACGAATTGATGTCGGTTTCCACGTGGTCATATAGACATGGCGAGTTGTCCTCTATCAAACGCGTCTCATCTAAGGATTTAGCGAGGTGATACATCTCACGCACCCATTCCTGGCGTTCAGGCATCTCTTTATACTCTCTGCCACCGAGTCCCCACGTTTCGTTGAAATTGCACCATGAGATGATTGACGGATGATTGTAATCGCGCGCTATGTTCCCACGAAGCGTTTCTACAAACCGGGCTTGTGCTTCCTCCGTGTAACTCCCGAAGTTAGGAATATCACACATAAAGAGCATACCTAATTTATCAGCCCAGTAGTAAAGGCGCGGCTCGTCTACTTTAATATGCAAACGCAGGAAGTTGAACCCGAATTCCTTTGCGCGTTCGATGTCCCGTCGGATCGCTTCGTCTGTGAGGAAGGTGTATACGCCTTCTGGATTGAAAGACTGATTGAGAGCACCGAGCAGGTAAATAGGACGGTTATTGAGGTAGATATACTGATAGTCCCCACCCGGGGCTTTTGCAATCGAGACTTTCCGCATCCCAAAGTAGGTGAAAACTCTGTCAATCACAGATTCCCCTGCGGTCAACGTCAGTGTGAGGTTATAGAGGTGGGGTGTATCCACATCCCAGAGATGCAGGTGTTCTCGGGGAATATTAATAGGAATTGTAAGTGTAGTTTCCGCCCTTGTGCCTTTCACAACTTGGTCGGTTTCCGTTCCACCGACTGCTGCCCGCTGCCCGCTGCCCGCTATTTCTCCCATAGGAGAAACGCACTGATAGTTAAGCGTGGTTCCGGTGCTGACTTCTCCGTCAATAGTGATGTCAAGCGTGGCAGTGCTGTTGTCGATAGCAGGGGTGATATGGCACTGCTTGATGTGCGTTGCATTTCTGGGTTCAAGGTAAACCGTCTGCCAGATGCCACTCGTGCGTTCGTACCAACCTATCTGTTTTCCAGCGAGCTGTTCACTGTGGTCCTGCGCGTCATAAGCACGAACGACGATGACTGTAGATGCGCCGGGTGTGAGTGCATCTGTGATGTCAAGTTCAAAGGGAAGGTATCCATTCTCATGTTCGCCGATGTATTCACCGTTTACCCAAACTTTTGCGTGCCAGTCTACTGCGCCGAAAGTCAGAATCGTCCGTTTTCCGTTCCATGTTTCTGGAACAGATACGGTTTTGCGGTACCATCCAATGGTGTGTCGAGGTGCTTCGCGGTAATTGCCGCTCCGCTCGATGCCGCCGCAGGTGACCTCTTCAGGTGTGAGATAGGCATTTTTGCTCAGGTAATTTTCGTTATCCGCTTGCGCTTCTTCTCCCCATGCTGCGAGGCTTTCCCAGGGATACGGAACCTGTATTTGTAATGTCCACGGTGAATCGGCAGTACATTCGAGGGTAAACCATCTATTTTGCTCGCCCGTATCATCTGGATCAAAAGCGAACTCCCACGTGCCGTTGAGGCATATCCAGTCAATACCTTCTGATGTGCCACGTTGAAAGTCAGGACGGGGATACTCTGGGCGGGGTATGTCTGTATTGTTTCCTGTCATATTTTTCCTTTGCTAATGGTTGTTGATTACTGGTTGTTGGTTATTGGTTGGGGCAGTTGCGTAGTACTTGAATTCCACAAGGTCGCTTGCCCATTAACCGAGAACCATTAACCGATAGCCAGTATACCATAAATCGCGTTTCTTTACAATTTTTTATGAAAAAAAATATTTTAGGACTTACGCAAAATTAGAAAATGAGTTGATATATTCTCAGTCGTCGCTT
>JAPPII010000009.1 GCA_028820845.1 Candidatus Poribacteria bacterium | reverse complement strand
TTTATCAAGGTCCACGGCACTTTTCGTGTGTCCAAAAATACTTATTGCGAAAAAAATTAAGCATGCTCTACCTCAATATGCGCTTGATAGCCGTCGGCATCAAGAAGGGCATCAAGTTCGCTGGGGTCAGTCATCTTGATTTTGAGAAACCACCCGTCATCATAAGGAGATTCATTCACCTGTTCCGGCGCGTCAAGGAGCGATTCATTGACCTCGATCACTTCGCCACTGACCGGTGCATAAAGGTCAAACGCTGCTTTGACAGATTCTATGACACCGAACTCGGTTTTCTGTGTGAGCTCTGCGCCGACTTCTGGCAATTCGACGTAGACAATATCCTGAATTTCAGATTGCGCGTAGTCGCTGATACCGATAGTGGCAATATCGTCTTCTTGTCTTGCCCATTCATGGCTTTCCATGTATTTTAAGTTTTCTGGGATCATCTAATTTCCCTTCACATTTATTTGTATGTTTTAATTTACTGCCTCAACGGATTACTGCACATGGCGTGTGCGTACTGCTTTTAACTGAGCTATTGACTTTGAAGGTTCGCAAGTTGTGTCCGGAGTTTTTCTAATTCTATTTCAGCATCCTGTCGGCGTTGTGCTTCAGTTGCTGCGAGTTTTTCGGCCTCTTGTCGGCGTTGTGCTTCTTCTGTTGCGCGTGTTTCTGCCGCCTCTTTGAGGTGCTGCTCCTCCAGAGATGTTGTAATCGGCGTGCCATCTGGCAGATACGGACGTAACAACCTAACATGGGTGTGATGTTGTTCCTCCCAGCGAAAGTAGAGATTTAACGCTTCGCTGAACAGACCACCTTCTGCATCCGGTTCCATTTCAACAATACCGCCTGACGGATCCTGCCGCCACCCGCGAAGCTCTGCAGGTTTCTTCAGCTCCGGTTGATGTATAAAATACTCCTGGACACCTATATCATTGAGATACACGCCGACTTTTTCAGTCCGATCTTGACGTGCTGTCGCGTCAGAGAGGAACTCAAAGACAGCAACGGGTGCTGCGCCTTCTGCCCACGTATAGAAACTACGGCGTAACGGATATTTCGCGACCCCGAAGACGATGTGAATATCAGGAGCGACACATTTTGTGATGTCGCCTTCACTATAATAGATAAAACTGTCAACAGTGATATGAACGAGTTCGTTGATCGCGAAGTATCGTTTGAATTGATCGGCGAGCGTGTTAATCTGTTCGCCATGAAAATCGGTTGCGGACATCGGCTCGTCGTCCTCACATGGATAGCCTTCAATATAGATAGTTGTTTTACCGTTTGCTTTTGGAAAGACTGGCATATACTTTCTCTGCTTGAATTCAAAACCGTTTATGGTATCCATGATTTTCTCCGTTTGAGTGTTGATATTAGATAAAAGGCACGGTTACAATTTTAGCAGGATGCATCCTACTACGGATTTCTATGTCGATTTTATCATCTTCAGATATTGTTTGTGATGTTACAAGAGCGAAACCGATACTACATTTGAGAGTCGGTGAGGGGGCACCGCTCGTCACGTTCCCGATGTGTTCACCTGCTTGATAAACGGCGTAACCTGAACGTGCCACTGCCCGGTCAAGCATCTGAAAACCTACCATCTGTTTCGCAAGGTTTCCCTTTTTTTTCTTGGTGCTAAGCGCACGCTTGCCGACGAATTGTCGGTTCTTGGATTTGACAAACTTACCAAGTCCAGCTTCAAACGGGTTGGTGTCATCGTCCATATCCATGCCGTAGAGCCGTAGACCAGCTTCAAGTCGCAGCGTATCGCGAGCACCGAGTCCCACCGGTTGTCCCTCAGCGGCTATCACCTCAGGGTAAAGAGCATTCCACAGACGTTCTGCGTTTTCAGCCGAAACGTATAGCTCAAAACCGGCTTCTCCGGTATAGCCCGTCCGCGAAATCGTGGTTGGGATGCCTGCTACCTCGTTGCGCGTAAATCGAAAATACCGAATTTCAGAAATCTCTTGTTCGGGAACCAACGGTTTTAGGATGTCGATTGACTTTGGACCCTGTAGCGCAATGAGGGCTGTGTCTTCGCTCACGTCTCTGACTTCTGCCTCGGTGTCGTTGTGGCTTTCTACCCACATTCGATCTTTTTCGATGTTGGCTGCATTGACGACCAGCATATAGTGATTATCGACGTACCGATAGACGAGAAGGTCGTCAACGATCCCACCTGCTTCGTTGCAGAATAGGGTATACAATACACGTCCATTGGTTAAGCGACCCACATCATTAGTGCTGAGTTTTTGCACCAACGCGTTCGCGCCTTGACCATAAACCTCAAGTTCTCCCATGTGTGACAGATCAAACAGACCGACGGTCGTCCGAACAGATAGATGCTCCTTAACAATACTGCTGTATTGAAGCGGCATCTCCCAACCGCCGAATTCGGTGAATTTCGCATTCAGGGTTTTATGGATCTGATAAAGCGGTGTCTGTTTCATAAGTGTAAACGTTGATTCATAGTGGATCTTACAATTACTGACACATTGTGAACCGGCACGGTTAGGAAACTGTGCCTACCATAGATGATCTTAAAGTTCATAGATA
This sequence comes from Candidatus Poribacteria bacterium, assembly GCA_028820845.1. Classification (NCBI taxonomy): domain Bacteria; phylum Candidatus Poribacteria; species Candidatus Poribacteria bacterium. The sequence continues at coordinate 61,586 of JAPPII010000009.1, read as the reverse complement.
CGTGCCAGATTCTCACCGAAAATGAGTGCTTCTGCGTCGTCCCCGAGTTCTAATCGCTTGAGGGCATTGATAACCTGAATAGGACGGTATTCGGGCAAATTGGAACCAAAAACGATCTGTTCAGGTCCAAGTTCATCAACCGCTTTTTTGACCTCTGTTGGTACAACCGCGTCTGGATCCGTTCCCCAACGGCGATGAAAACGCAATATCGTTGTGCCAAGCGAAATATTTTTGTTGGCTTTTGCCACAGAGATTGCCGCGTCTAAGTCGTCCGGGAACCCCATGTGATCCATAATAACCGGTGTTTCTGGGACCCAACCGGCGACCGTACCAATCCGATTTGGATGACAATTGTTAGGTCCAGAGTGGATTGAGACGATAAGTCCATGGTCACGTGCAGCTTCAACGACAGGACGGACGATTGGATCATCTACATTGTAGTTATGGACAGCTGGCATCAATTTAATCCCGCGCATACCCCACTCCTCAGCAGCCAACTTGACCTGTTCGACGGGATCGGGTTCTGTTGGGTGCACGAGGGCACAACCCAGAGCGCGCGAATTGCCGCGAATTGCCTCCCCAAGTTCCGCGTTTTGCGGGAGTGGTTGGGTGTTCGGCATGATAACGGCAACATCCATATCGGCTTCGTCCTCTAAAGCCAGCAACGATGCTAAGTTAAGTTTGCCATTTTCGTCACGAAATGAATCGTTGAGATAAGCTTCAAAATCGCCTCGCATAAAAAACTCCTTTTCTACAAGGTATCGGGGTTGGAAACCCCTTCTACGGCAGAGACTTCGTATCGGGGTTGGAAACCCCTCCTACGGCAGAGACTTCGTATCGGGGTTGGAAACCCCTCCTACGGCAGAGACTTCGTATCGGGGTTGGAAACCCCTCCTACAGAAGAGGCTTCGTTGATGAGAAAGTTTCCACTCGTTCTGACTTCAAAAGGTACTTGCCCTTTCGTTAAGGAATCTCGGTAAAGCGTATACGCAGATTCCGCAGTAGCGGTATCAGCGAAACGGATGATGAAAACAATTTGGGCATCCGTCCAGTTTGTTGATTTCGTGTTGTCCAGGTAACGCGCAGATACCCCGATGGCTGTATCCGTTAATTGTGGTGTATTGACTGGTAGTGTGCTGTAGAGTTGACGCAATACCCAATTTGAGCGGAATAACTTGATACTTCCGTTTACCTTATTGCGACTCGGTAATAGTGCCAGGATTGGCGGTTCCGGTGGAGGGTCTTTAATCTGTGTAGCGATAATTTTAGCGAGTGCCACCATACCCTCGCGGATGCCAGTCGCTATTTCATAACCCTCAATTTGAATGAAATACTTTCCTTTTGAAAATCGGAGATAGTTGCCTGAAAGCATCGCTTTGCTCCCAATCCATTCAAATCTCATTTTTGGGTAGGTATGGAAATTATAAATCCCAAGGGCGTTTTCTGGTGAACCCATGTCGAAAACTTCGAGTAAAATCAACGGTTTTGAACCGAATTGAGGCGTTTCGTATTCCACTTCTGCCTGCCGTTTGAAACCGTAAGCGTAGTAGAGATCCGGGGACGAGGGTCTATCGCGGTAAAGTGTTTTGCCCTCATAAGTTGATGACGCGCGCGACTGTACCCAACCCGATAATTCTCCATTACTCGGTAAAAGATGCTCGGGTGGAACAGTTGTTTGGACGCTGTTTCCTGTTGTTACGAATTGCGCTAACAGTCCTGACGCGTTCTTGATGTTTTCTCCAACTTCAAGTATCGTCTGTTGCGCTTGTTTTGTTGTGGTGCTATGCCACACACCGTAGATATATTCGGCTTCCTGTTGGACAGATGTCCAGCTCCCTTGTTCTTCTCCGCACGAAATCAACATTGAACTAAAAAAGAGTAGCGTGCCGAGTGAAAAGTGAGAAAGTCTATAAAAAATGTGTGTTGCCTTGCATTTCATTCGCGCAGGACTCCCGTGCAGCGTCTTGTTACCACTGTTCAGCAAGGTTGTTATAAAGGTCTTCTATCAACTCTTCGACAATGAGACCTCTGGCTTGTGCCAATGATTCCATCGGTTCAGCTCGATTTGGGACGATATAGAAATCGTGAACTTGGATATAGTTGTCCCTTTCAGCAATCATCGTATTGCGAACCCGATCCAGAAATTCATATTCAATTTGTAGCGTCATGCGTAGCATTTCAACCTCGCCTTGCGGACCGAAGCCGTATTCTACTAAATTGTAGTCCTGTATCCGCATCGTAAATTCGGAATCGTTTCCGTCTCGCCATTTTCGATTGAAGCGCTGTGTTAATTTTTCATGAATCACTTCATCGTACGGTCGTTGAGAGGTTGCGTCATAAGCGAAATCGGCATCCAAAATTTCAATTGGCGAGATACGGATGGTTGAAATATGCTCAAGATATTCTGATTTAGAATAGTAACCGCACCCAGAAATCAATAGGGATAGTGTTGTCAGCAGTGCTAACATGAACAAGGTCCTGTACATCTTTCTCTCCTGAATTTTGCCAAAAAGTGTAATCCGACTTGTGTTATATCGTCGTTCTGTACTCGTCTGTTAGGTTCAGAATATTAAACCGTTTAGCACCGCCGGGCTTTGGAAGTTTGCGGGTGAAGCCTTTGGACGCGGTGCTTTCTGCTTTCCACCGTAAAACACAGATTTGGCGGTATCAACAATGTATCGTTTATAGGTAGGCGATAGTAAAACAACAAAGACAAGGACCAGCAGAATGAGAACAATCGCTAAAAAGTAGGTTACCCATTTCTGGTCAAGTAGATCTGCTTTGTCCAAAGTGTGTTTAGGGGTGTTACGTCTTATCTTCATTTTTAGCACCTTATTGTTACGTTAGTGTTGACGAGGTTAGAATGCACGTCGCATGAATCAGAATCAACGGTATTCAGGTTCTCCGTGTGGCATAAACCGGGAGCGAGTACGCTGCAAAACCTCACCTACCATTTGAGGGGTGGATGTCTATCTATTTTTATTATTTTTAAATTTTACCATAAAAGCGTATATACAAATTATAGCAAAAAAATAAATGATATGCAAAATATTTAAAGGAAAAAGGCGAGGTTAGAAACCTCGCCTACCAATATTAGGATTGCAATGTGATTCAGATGGTTTTCTCTACTATCGAGGCCGTCCTTTTGGGATACGTGGCGAGCGACGATTCCGGAAGTCGCGTGTATTGTCACGTTGGTCATAACGATTGTTGCGACGTTCGCGAGTATCGTTACCCCGTCTATCCCGTGAGTCGCCGCGATTATCGCGATAGCCAGAACGTCCGGTGTCACGATAGTCTCTTGAACCCTCTCGGTCAGTTGAGAATTCACGCTCGTCATTCGACTCGATATTCAGTTCTTCAACCGGGACTCCACCTACTGCGACGAGGGTCAGATCCACGCGATCCTGCTCGTCGATGGTGAGAATACGGACGGTGACTTCATCACCGACCTGCATGACGTCCTCCGCGCGGCGGACATAGCCATCTCCCATTTGTGAGATATGAACGAGTCCATCCTTCCCGGGCAAGATTTCCACAAATGCTCCAAAAGGCGCGGTTCGGACGACCTTTCCAGTGTACTCTTTCCCAATTTCGGGCATCGCTGTGATTGCAAGCACTTTTTCCTCGGCGCGTTTGACATCCTCAGCACTTGTAGCCGCAATCTCAACAGTACCATCATCTTCAATGTTGATGGTTGTATTCGTCTCTTCTTGGATGCCTTGCACGGTTTTACCGCGTGGTCCGATGAGGTCTTTGATTTTCTGCTGCGCAATTTGAAGGGAGTGGATTCGCGGTGCGTAAGGGGAGAGTTCCGCACGCGGTTCCGCGATAACAGCGTTCATCTGATCAATGACTGCGAGGCGTGCCTCTTTGGCTTGATGGATTGCACGGCGCATTAACTCTGGGCTAACGCCGTCAATTTTGATGTCCATCTGGATAGCAGTGACACCTTCGCTGGTCCCTGCGACCTTAAAGTCCATATCGCCGAGGAAATCTTCGGTACCCAGCATGTCGGTAAGGATTGCTTCCTGTTCTCCCTCTTTGATGAGACCGACCCCAATTCCGGCGACAGCTCTTTTAAGCGGGACACCCGCATCCAAGAGTGCCAAGGTCGCACCACAGACGCTTGCCATTGACGATGAGGCATTAGATTCCAAGATTTCCGATACCACTCGGATGGTATAGTGGAAGTCCTCTTTCTCTGGGATAACAGGTTCAAGTGCTTTTTGTGCCAAAGCACCGTGGCCAATCTCTCGACGCCCCGGACCCATCATGCGTTTAACTTCACCCGTACTGAAGGGCGGAAAATTGTAGTGTAGGAAGAAAGAGTGTCTGGCTTCACCATCAAGTCCGCGTTGGACATCTTCATCCCCTGATGTACCGAGAGTCGTTACACAGAGTGCTTGTGTTTGTCCCCTTGTAAAGAGTGCTGATCCGTGGGTGTGTGGAAGCAACGCGACCTCTCCAGAGATAGGACGAATATCTGTTACACCGCGTCCATCAACACGTTTACCTTGTGTCAGAATGGCTTCGCGCATCTCTTCTTTTTCGATTTCGCTTAATATAGAAATCGTGTCCTTTGCCGCGTTCGGATCCGTTTCCTCAGGCGTATCTTCAAGAATTTCTGATAGGACTTCTTCTTGGACCTGTTCGAGATAATCTTCACGCAGTTTTTTGTCTGCCATTCCGATAGATTCTCGAATCCGCGATGTAGCGAGATTTCGGACCCGTGAGCTAAGGTCTGATTCGATGTCTTTGGCTGCATAATCGCGTTTGGCGTTACTGCATACCGCTGCCAGCCCTTCTTGAAGTTTAATAATTTCTTTTATCTGCGCGTGCGCAGTAACAATAGTATCAATAACTTCGTCTTCTGGGATTTCATGCCCACTACCTTCGACAGACATCACCGCGTCCGCTTTGCCACTTACGAACAGTTCCATCTCGGAGGCGTGTAATTCCTCATAACTCGGGTTGATTATCAATTCATTTTCAATTTTCCCCACTGTGACCGCGGCAACTGGACCGTTAAAGGGAATATCGGAAATCGACAAAGCCGCAGATGTCCCGATAAGTGCGGGAACATCCGCTGGATGAATGCCGTCCGATGAAAACACGTTACATAAAATTTGGACTTCTGCCTTGAAATCTTTTGGAAAGAGAGGGCGAATGCAGTGATCAATTAAGCGGGCAATCAGTTGTTCTGATGTTCCAGGACGTGGCTCACGTCTACCGTAGACCGTTGGAATACGTCCTGTCGCATAACCTCTCTCACGGTAATCTACTGTTAACGGAAAAAAATCCAAGTCGTGTTCACTGTCATCGGCTACTACTGTCACTAAGACAACCGTTCCACCGTATTGGACCCAAACTGCTCCGTCTGCCTGTTTCGCAACTTTCCCAGTTTCAATTGATAACTTCTCGCTCCCAAGTTGCATTTCAACTTTCATTCTGTATACTACTCCTGTATTTCCATTTTTTCGTCGTGTCACCAACGCAAAACCTAACTTCTCCTCGATCCGATAGTGTCACGAATTCCAAGTTCATCAATTAAACGGTAATAGCGCGTAACATCCTTTTTGTATAGATACCGTAACAAACGGCGCTGCTTACCAACAAGACGGAAAAGTCCGTGGCGGGAATGATAATCCTTCCGGTGTGTCTGAAAGTGTTCAGTCAACTGTCGAATACGAGCAGTTAAAATTGCCACTTGTGCCTCCGGAGAGCCAGTATCCTGTTGGTGTAGCTGATGCTGTTGCATGAGTTCCTTCTTCTCTGCTGCACTAATTGCCAATTGCGTTCGCCTCCTTTGGGTTGAACAACTGATTTAAACAACAGGTTTTAGAAACCTGTTCATTCGGTCTCATTAAAAATCATCTTATAAAGCGGACGCTATGAGACAACAATACTTGAGACCTATATGGTATGAGAACTAAGTTGTTTGCGATGATTATTCCACTTCTTATCTATATGTGATGTAATATATAATACCACATATCAACCTGAAATTCAAATTAAACTCTTGCGTCCAAATAGTTTGGGGTGCCATCCTACTGTAGCGCAGATTCAGCAAGGATCTCCGCAGCAGCCATAACATCGCGTTGTATCTGTTGCACAAGGGATTGAAGGTTCGGGAACTTTCGTTCGCTTCTAATTTTCTCCACGAAAAAGATTTCTACCGATTTACCGTAGATAGTTTCATTAAAATCAAAAAAGTAACTCTCTACTTGAAAATTCAATTCGTTAAATGTCGGACGGGTTCCGATGTTTAATACACCATTTAACCATTTGCCCTCTAATTTCGCGCGGATTGCGTATACACCGTTGGGTGGGCAGATTTGGTTGCGAGTGTCTATATTTGCTGTCGGAAAACCGAGCTGCCTGCCTCTGCCATCGCCGTGGATGACCTCACCGATCAGTGAGTACGGGCGACCCAGTAGTTGGGCACTCCATCGGAGGTCTCCCCTCGCGAGGGCTTGGCGAATACGGGTACTATGGACAGGCGCACCGTTTATTTCTGTTGGTGGTACGATTGAGACCTCAAATGGGTAATCCTCACTGATTTCTGCCAATCGTTGCGCATTACCGGCACGATTTTTCCCAAATTGACAGGCGTATCCAACGACAACGTGTTTGGCTCGGCATTTTTCCAAGAGTACCTTTTCGACAAAGGTTTCTGGAGACATTGCCGCAATCTGGGCATCGAAGTTAAGAATGACGATTTTATCAATGCCGAATTGCTGAAGAATTTCGATACGTTTGGAGAGAGGTGTCAGGATAGGTGGACATCGTTCTGGAGATAAAAACGCAAGTGGATGCGGGTAGAAGCCGACCAGCACGCTCAGCAATCTGTCTTGTGCAGCACGTTGCAGAAGGGTCTTGATAACCGCTTGGTGTCCTATGTGGATCCCATCAAACACGCCGAAGGTAACCACCGTATTTCTCTCGAATTCAACGATGTCCTCAAAATTATAAATCGTTGTCGCTATTGCGGGATCATTCTTATTGCCAGCGTTTTCCACGTTTTCAATCCTTCAGCGAATCACCACATCTCGTGGGGTCTGGTCGATGTATCGTTGGGCACTATGAATAAGGGCTGTAATTGCTGATAGATACGGCATCACGATCCGACAACCCGCGGCGCGTGAATGTCCACCACCTTCAAACTCTGAAGCCAGCTCACTAACGTCTACCTGACCTTGGCTCCGTAAACTGACCTTCGTACTTCCATCTGGCAGCTCGCATACACACAGTGCCACCTCAACGCCTGCAATCGCTTGAATCTGATTTACAACACCTTCCACAGCTTCAGGAGTTGTGCCAGTCTTCCCGAACATCGTTTGTGTAGCATAGACCGATGCGATTTTGCCATTATCTGTTACTTGCAAAGTCCGGAGAATTTCACTCAATAGGCGAATCTTACTGACCGGGATGTGTTCATAGACATATCGATAGACTTCATCGGGCGCAAATTCCCCTACTTCAATTAATTCTGCTGCAATACGGTGGGTTTCTGCTGTCGCGTTACTATACCGAAAACAACCCGTATCAAACATGAGTCCTGTGTACAAACAGAGCGCACATGCTTTGCTTATTGGTGTTTGGTGGTGTTTGATGAGTGTGTATACGATTTCTGATGTAGAGGAAACCGAAGGTTCGATAAGATTGATGTCTCCGAACGCTTCTGCTGTTGTATGGTGATCGATGTTAACAAGCGTATGTAGAGGCAGTAAAATTTTCGATAGGGTCTTACCAATCCGTTCCAATGTGCTTGCATCTAATACAATCAGAACTTCTGGACGATACGTCCCGACTGAATGTATATCTTCGATGCTATCCCAAGATGGCAGAAATCTATAGTTAACCGGCACTGCGTCAGTATTGAACATTCTAACGGATTTTCCTAACTCCGTTAGGAATAGGTAGAGACTGAGTTCGGAACCAATCGCATCACCGTCTGGGTTGATATGCGTTGAGAGCGCGAAATGCTGATACCGATCCAGTAACGCCAAGAGTATCCTGTAATTATGTATATCTGCCATATATTGGGTGTTCATGAAAGATCCGGAGTATCGTTCTCAGGTGTTTCGTCTTCAGATTCGACGGATTTAAGGAGCCCATCTATTTTAAAAAGATAATCCGCAGATTCATCTATGGCGAACCGAAGTTCTGGTGAGTAGCGGAGCGTCAGGCGGTTGCCGATTTCTCGCCTAAGGAATCCCGCCGCACTTTTCAGACCCGCGAGCGTATTATCCTTTTGCGTTTTGTCGCCGATGACACTAACTTTCACATCGGCGTATTTCAAATCTGGTGAAAGTTCTGCTTGTGTGATGGTACAAAGGGCAACGCGTGGATCCTTAACAGAACGTTGGATAATTTCGCTCAGTTCTCGTTGAATTAGGGCACTAACCCGATCTTGCCTTCTATTATTTACCATGATTTCCCTATCTTTAATAACAGTAGGTTTTCACCTGCAATCTTCATTAAAAGAAAAATTCAGTTTTGTAATCCACTAACTCAGCGTCTACATTTGCCTCGATAAAGGTAATAACGTGTGAGATGAGTTTGTTCAGATGTGCTGCATCGTTAGAAACGGATACAGCTGCTAATACCGCAGCTTCATGCACATTGAGTGCGTCCACTTCGGCAATCGCGATATTAAATCGGTTCTTGAGCCTTGCTACAAGGCTTTTGATAACTCGGCGTTTCGCCTTTAGCGAGTGGCTCTGCGGAATGCGGAGCCAGATTTTACAAACACCGATGTGCATGAAAGTTGCCTGTCAATTACAAGCACGGTTTTCCAACCACACTTTTTGTGAGAATGACCCGTTATGAAGTTATATCTCTTATGAAAGCGATCGCGCCACTTGTTCGTGGACGTAGCATTCAAGAACGTCACCGACCTTTAAATCATCGAAAGTCTCTATACCTATGCCGCATTCATAGTTCGCTTGCACTTCGTTCACATTGTCCTTGAAACGGCGAAGCGAATTCACTTTCCCTTCGTGAATTAAGCGGTTGTCGCGAAGTACACGAAGCGGTTGATTGTAGGAGATCCGGCCCCAATTAACATAACTTCCTGCAACTAAACCGAGTCGCGGCACTCTGAACAATTCGCGAACCTCTGCCCGTCCGATAACGACCTCACGGACTTCTGGGTCTAATAAGCCTTCCATGGCAGAACGGATGTAGGAAATGAGGTTATAAATGACGTTATACGTGCGGACATCAATTCCTTCGCTTTCTTTGGCTTGGACGGCTTCTGTTGTTGGGTGTACATTAAAACCGACGACGATAGCATCGGATGCTGAAGCAAGCAAAATATCGGTTTCGGTGATACCGCCAACTGCTTGGTGAATGATGTTGATCTTGACTTCCTCCGTACTCAGATCGAGGAGGGATGAGGCAACTGCCTGCACTGAGCCTTGCACGTCCCCTTTAAGTACAACATTCAACTCCTTAATCTCGCCTTCCTGAATCTGTTGGAACAGGTTTTCTAAACTCACATGGCTGTTCGCACCAAGTTTTTCAGTCCGATATTGGTCTTGTCGCGCTTCACTAATAGCACGGGCATCCCGATCAGAGTCAACCGCATAAAATCTGTCTCCTGCCTCTGGAACACCAGTGAAGCCGAGGATTTCAACGGGACATGAGGGACCTACCTCTTTCATCCGTTTACCGTGGTCGTCTATCATTGCTCTAACTTTGCCAGAGTATCGTCCTGAAATAAAGGAATTTCCGACACGCAGGGTGCCGGATTGCACAAGAACAGTCGCGATAGCCCCGCGCTCTTTATCGACTTGTGCTTCAATAACAACACCGCGAGCAGATTTATTTGGATTGGCTTTCAGTTCAAGGAGTGCCGCTTCCAAGAGCAACATTTCCAGCAAAGTGTCAATCCCGGTTCCTTCTGTCGCGGAGGTCTCGACACAAATCGTTTGCCCACCCCACTCCTCTGGCATAAGGTCGTGTTCTGAGAGTTGTTGTCGGATATAGTCTGGGCGCGCACCAGGGACATCGACTTTATTAATCGCCACCACAATTGGGACTTTGGCGGCTTTTGCATGGCTAATCGCCTCAACTGTCTGCGGCATAACGCCGTCATCGGCTGCGACAATCAGAACAACAATATCCGTCACTTGTGCACCCCGTGCCCGCATCGCCGTAAAAGCGGCGTGTCCGGGCGTATCCAAGAAAACCACGCTGCCAGTTTCCAAGGTCACATGGTAAGCACCAATGTGTTGTGTAATATTCCCCGCCTCAGATTCGCTTACGTTTGATTCACGGATAGAGTCCAAGAGAGAAGTTTTACCGTGATCAACGTGCCCCATGATTGTAACGACTGGTGCCCGGGATTGTAAAGAGTCCGGCGGGTCGGGTGGATCTGTTAATAAATCTTCTTCGAGCGTCCGTTTTTTGATTGCCTCAAAGTCTAAGTGTTCTCCAAGCATCAGGAGCGTGTCATAATCGAGACGTTGATTAATATTTGCCATCACCCGTAACTTCATCAACCGCATAATCAGGGCTGAAGGTTGTAATTCCAGGGACGCGGCGAGATCCGCTACCGTTGCCCCCTCTGTGATTTGCAAACCATCTGTAGTGTTGGAGCTTGTATCAGCATCGTTTTCGATAGACGCCACAACTGTATTTTCCGCATTGAGATCTACTTGTAATTCAGATTCGACGAGTGCAACAGTGTCCGGATCAAGCGTGCTCTTTTCATTTTTAACCTGAACGCCGTGGTCTCTTAATATGGCGAGGAGTTCCTTATTTGTGAGTTTATATTGTCTTGCCAATTTAGAAACAGGTACACCAGAACTTTGATTCGCTTCACGATTTCCTTTTGTAGATTTTCGCCGCTGCCGTGTGGCTTTACCCATGATAGTTCCTCCTTTTTCCTATTGAGTTCGTGGATTTTCTTGTATATTCAAGAAGAACTTGTTCAAATCGCGCAATAACGTTACTTGTAAGTTCTGCACGTAATAGAGCATTAACCCGCTTTGGAGACTTGAACGCTTTTTGAATGCAAGGTTGAGACCAACACACATAAGCCCCGCGGCCTCCTGATTTCTTCTGTGCATCTATTTGCAGCGTTTTGTCCCCTTGACATACAAATCGAATTAACGTTTTTTGTGGAAATTTGCCACGGCACCCGATACAAGTGCGAATAACGTTCCTCAAAAACTTCACCTACTATGGACCTAGCACGCCGCTGCCGTGCGGAATAGTTCCTGAGTAAATTCCAAAAAAGACTGTAGGAATGTTATTGGGCTTCAGGGTCAAAGTCATCATCTTCAGGGTCTTCTTCGGAGTTTATCACAGATACGTCTTCATCTTGTGTGTTTGCTGTCACAGTTTCAGGACTCTCAGTGTCTATGTCCGTTTCAATATTCACTTCCGAGTCCGTTGGTTGTTCAGTGGTTCCTTCAGTCTCTGTTTCTGTTTGTTCAGTGCTCGCTTCATCTACCGGTGTTTCTTCAAGTCCTGTTACATCTGAATCTTCGTTGTCCGGAGACGGTTTGAAAAGTTCATCAATCGAAACAGTCGCTTCGGATTCACCTTTTATGTCAACCTTCCATCCGGTCAATTTTGCGGCGAGCCGTGCATTCTGTCCGCGTTGACCGATTGCTAACGAGAGTTGGTTATCAGGAACAACCACACGTGCGCTTTTGTTTTCCTCATCGAGTTCTACCCGACGGACAGCGGCAGGACGTAAAGCGTTGGCAATGAAAACACTGGTATCATCGCTCCATTCTAACAAGTCGATTTTTTCATCGTCAAGTTCACTAACGATTGTTTGGACTCGAATTCCCTTGACCCCGACGCATGTACCGACGGCATCTATGCCTTCCTCAGTTGCCATGACAGCGACTTTCGCTCTATTCCCCGGATCACGCGCAACTGCCATGATACGGACCTGACCTTCATAAATTTCAGGGACTTCTTGCTCAAAAAGCATTGCGAGGAGATCACGGTGTGTGCGCGATACGATAACTGGGGCACCGCGCACCTCGTTTTTCACTGCCAGAATTAAGCACTGTAAACGTTTCCCGCGTTCGTAGGTTTTTGAACGAGGCATCTCGCGCGGCGGCAAAAAAGCTTCTGTCTGTTCAAGGTCTAAGATAATACCCCCGCGTTCAAAGCGCTGGACGTACCCGGTGACAATTTCGCCTTCACGACCAGCGAATTCCTGATAGATTTTTTCGCGTTCTGCCTGTTTGATTTTTTGGAAGAGAATCTGCTTTGCCAATTGTGCCGGGATGCGTCCAAACTCACTGGGATTGATCTCAACGTTTAGCACGTCATCAAGTTCGACATCCGCTTGGAGTTTCTTTGCTTCCTCAATCGGGATTTCTGTTGAGAAATCTCGCATAATATTAACGACTTTTTTCGGGACATAGCACCGTATGTCTCCTTTTTCGAGATCAATCTCGACAGAAATATCGGCATCTTGACCGTAAACTCGACGCGCAGCAGCACGTAAAGCGGCTTCTATTGCTTCAACGAAAACATGCTCCGGAAGTTCTGTTTGCGCTGTATTTTGACGAATAGCGTTTTGGAGACTTTCTAACATAAATAATATCCACGGGGACTTTTCTGATCGCCCCGCGTACTCCTTTCCGAATTTCTATGTTATGTACAGGTCCGCTGAATATACGCTTGTGAACTGCGCTGCCGGTTATCTGTGCCGACTACCATTTCAGGTGTATATACGCATTGTAGATGTCTGAAATATTAATGGCGACGCGGTCTTCGTTCGTTTCTGCTAAGACCACCTGCGCTTCGGATACTTCTATCACGGTGCCTTGCACCTGATATTTTTTCTCGTCTTCTGAAGCGGCTTCTATCCGGACTGTGCGTCCACAATTTCGTCGAAAGTCCGCAGCGGTTCGTAAAGGCCTATCTAAGCCCGGTGAGGCGACTTCTAATTGCGTATAACTTGCCAAGTGTTCATGCACTTCTAAAATGGGTCGCACAACACTGTTGACTGCTTGACAATCAGATACAGAGAGGCCTCCGGGTTTGTGAATCAGAAGTCGTAGGGTCTTTAACTGCGTTTCAACATCTACAAGTTCAATGCCATCAATGTCAAGTATGGGTGCTAACAGTTCAAAAATCGAATTCTTCTCGCTTACGGCCATAATAAATATAAAAAAAAACGCGATATGTCCCAATAATAGAGGTTCTTCGCGGTTCGTTTGGATTTCGTCGCACGCAGATGATGGGCGTAAAACTGCAGTATAAAAATCTCATCTGTAATCCCGAGCTACTGCGTGTTACAACTTCTACCGATGTTTAAGCAGCAGTGTGTTATACCAATTCTAATTGATAATTCCTCTTAAAAGGTTGGCTATTTTTCAGCACTGCTCGGTGCGGTTAGAAACCGCACCTACTGGGTGTGACGTGAGTGGGTTCGGTTAATGCGAGATAAACTTTTAGAAATGGTATTAGTTCTTACGGACCTGCCTCTATTGTTACATAATAACCCTTTTCCTTTTTTTTATCAACTAAATTTGCCTGTAGTCTTAGTCTTCACTGTTCGATAGAGCCTTTTGGATACCGCTCGCGAACCGAGATTTCTGGTAAATTGAGGATGACATTCCCAACAATCACAACATAATTGTATCATACTTTGTTTTATAAAGTCAAATTAAAATTCCGACACGCAAAACCTAAACTCTCTGATTGAGGTTATTGAAACCCTATTTCCAATTTCATTTTTCGGCAAAACGTGCTATAATATTTTCCATGAGTATGTTTCGTGAACATTGGATCGGTGGGTTGGTTGCTTATAGCACCTTCTTCATCGTTTCCGTTATTGCAACTATTGCTGTTTCAACACTTTATGCAATCCCATTGGCATGGAATCCAACGATCTCCGTGAACCCCATAAAGGTTATAGGGTGCTTCATAATAGCGGTGCTCTTCGGATTGTGGCCAGATGTTGATATTAAGAGCAAGAGTCAGAAAATATTTTACAGGCTCTTATTTTTGCTAAACATCGCGCTCATTGTTTTTTTGCAGAGGTATCTGGAATCTGCGCTGCTGGGTCTCTTCGCGATGCTTCCGATCATGAGCAAACACCGCGGATGGACACATGCTAAAGGCACCATGCTTTTACTGCCCGGTGTATTCCTGTTGCTGCCTGTCTATGCTACATATCCTGAGTGGCAGGATGGAGATAACCTCTTAGAGAGTTTCGATGCGTTAGTCGAGTGGGAAGAATTTCCGGCGATTATCCTCACCGGTTTACCTTTTTACGTAGCGAGTTTCATCGGTTATGCGAGTCACCTCTATCTTGATGGCATCCTATTTCGTTCTCGTAAAGCACAGAGGCGGAAGGCACGGGTAAGTCAGTGAAGCTTAGTATTTTGACCCTCCAAAAGTTGTTTCACGATTCTACTATGAAGGCACTTGATACTTTTGCGAAAGCGCGAGGGATACGCCTCTATCTCGTCGGCGGCAGTGTCCGAGATCTACTTCTTGAGCGTCAAACTGCAGATTTTGATTTTACACTATCTTCTGATGCAATCCACTTTGCTAAAGCATTTGCTGCTAACATCAAGGCGACATGCATCACGCTTGAAGAAGATCCGCCTACCGCACGCGTGATCGTTAAAAAGTCCGATCCTTCAGATGACTCACCACTCACCATGGATTTCGCACAATTCCGAGCCGAGTCCCTAACTGACGATCTACGTTTGCGGGACTTAACAATTAATGCAATGGCGGTTGTGTTTGAGGATATGGGGTCCGTCACAGACCGCGCCCACAAGTTGGATTTACATCGCGTAATTGATCCATGTGGCGGTATGAAGGACTTAAAAACCCGTCTGCTTCAATTTCCGAGTGAACGCGTAATCTTAGCAGATCCGGTCCGCCTGTTACGGATTTATAGGTTTGCTGCGCAATTAGAATTTGAAATTTCCGAAAATGCAATCGCACTCGTACGGAAGCACCGAGAGTTACTGCCAAACGTTGCGGTGGAACGCCGTCGTGATGAATTGATGAAGATTCTTGATGTTGAGAAGGCACATCTGTATTTGCAGCAGATGGAAGCCAGCGGGCTGTTGACACACGTTTTACCCAGTGTCCGCGGGATGTGTGTTCCATGGCATCTAATTGAGGCATTTGAAGGAGCACCCATTCCTCTTCCGCTCCGCACTTATTCTGAGGAAATCGGTAGCTATCTCCAAGAAGAATTGGGGGATGGCGTTAACCGGCGTTCCTTAATCAAACTCAGCCTACTCTTGGGCGACAATTCCAGCGATATTGGAAAACATCTTCGGTTAAGTCGCAAAGCGACGCAGTTCGTAAAGGGTATTATCTCTAAGTATGCGCAATTTCTTAAAGATGTGGACACCCAATTAACCCATGAACAGATAATCTATTTCCTCAGAACTTCTGCGTCTCATTGGTGGGGCGTGCTGCTCTATGCTGCCGCATCGCGCCCACTGGATTCAGTAGTTCTTAAACAGATTGCTGATACCTACTATGAGCATATCCTACCCATTCAAGCGCAGGGCAGGCTCATCACTGGAGACGATCTGATCCAGGTGTTCAACTTGAAAGAGGGAAAACAGATAGGGAATTTATTGGAACAGATCGAAGAACGCCAATTTAAGGGTGAAATCCAAACGCGTGAAGAAGCATTTGCTGCCATAGCAGCGTTAATTCGCCAGTCTGAGTAGATTACTTACTTAATTTCTTTGTTTTGATATTTTCGGAGAAGATTCGGCACTAATGATAGCGCGAACATAAGTACACCCGCGATGCCGAGATAGAGCATCGTCTTCAAAATGCTTCCCTCACCGCTAACGAACGCGCCACCAAGCATCACCAATGCTATTGTCCCTGGTAACATAAAGACAGCGGAAGTAAGGACGAATGTCCAAAACCGAATCTTGGTCAATCCATAGGCGTAATTTTGTAGGTTAAACGGAAAGATGGGAATCAAGCGTGTAACCATCAAAATCCGCCATCCCTGTTCTTCAACCTGTTCGTCTATTTTTTGGAATTGCGCGTTTTCCTTGATCCATCCCTCAACGAGATCGCGCGCAACATAGCGCGCGACCAGGAAAGCACAAGCGACAGAGATGATGGAGGCGATGGAAGCATAAAAAACACCCCATAACGGTCCGAAAACAAAACCTGCTAACACGGTTACCGGAAAACCTGGGAGAAAGAAGACAGTAGATATAAGATAGAGTCCGATATAAATCAGTGGAGCGATGACACCAAAACTTTCTACCCATGTTTTGATTTTCGGTACATTTTCTAATCGGATATGTTTTGTTATTCCATAGTGTCTCAGCACGAAATAGACTGCTACGATAATGCCGACAGCAATCAGAATTTTAATTACGCTTTTTTTCATCTTTTTTCGGAAATTGCCTCCAAATAGTCTTTAATCTGTATCTGGTATTTCACAGGAATACGATTGTTGTTAATGGCTTCGGCATACGCTCGCGTCGCGTTGAGAACGACATCGCTGAAGGGCAGATACGGCAGCGCATTGACCCGGATCTCTCCAGTGAAAACGTTGGAGAAACTTTCTGAATCACCAGACGAATCGGCTATAAGCGTCAGGCGTTTTCCATTAATTTGTGAAACCGGTGCTTCGTCTCCGAGCAACGGCGTTGTGAGATTTTCTTCGTCTGTTGTGTTATTCACTGTTTTGTCATTATCCGCTGCCGATAAGGACTGAGATTCGGCGTTTGACGGGACTTCACGCGTGCCTTGGACTTCACGAGTGCCCGCATTTTGTCCAGGTGTGCCGTCCACATTAGCAACCCCGCCATCGGATGCCTCCGTTTCAATAGCCGCAAGTGCCAGTTCCTTGCGGTTGGCTCTCAATTCACCTTCCAACTGTGCAAGGTTCATGGGTGTTTCTGCTTCTTGCAGCGCATCGATAATTTCCTGCAATGTCTCTGGTGTAACCGTCTTACCCTGAACCTGATTCAACGAATTACGGAGTTCGCCTTCTGGCAGGCTTGCAGATAGCTGTTCAAAGAGACCTTGCAGTTCTGCTTGGAGTTCTGGTGGTATCTCAGCCTGTTCTGTGAGATCTTTCAGTGCTGATGCGAGCTGCTCAGCATCCATGCTCTGAAAATGTTGGCTTGCTTCTGTCGCTTCAGTAATAACGTCTTGTGTTAATTTTTGTTTACGGACTTCTGTGTTTAGATTGCTGAGATACGCTTGGGCAGTGTCAAGATCTGTTGCGGCTTTCAACTTTTCTGCTGTGTCACGAATGTGCTTCTGGAGTTCTGGGTCTCTGACCTGTTTCTCTTCAAGGTTTTGGATAACTTGATCTAATGCCCGCTGTTGAGACTCACTGAGCGGCTCCGGGACCTCGTAGAAAAGTGGTATTGTGAAAGAGAGTCCTATCAACAAAAGTGGAATCGGAAACAATCGCAATAGTTTTGGCGCGCGATACGGACAGACTTTTTGCATATCCAAGGATGGCACAATCTCAGCAGCATCTCGGATTTGGAGTCGCGCGAACTCACCTTCAGGGATGTGCTGTATCAATCCAAATGCTGTCCTGAGTCGTTCCTTGAGCTCCATCTTTTCATCAACAAATTGGGCGACAGATGGTAGGTCCTTCCACTGTTTAATGCTGAGACAGACCCCTACACTCACACTTACGAACAGAACTATCCAACTCATGTTTGACATGTGCATCGGTAGCGGAATCAGTCGATTTACAATAGATAGAATAACAAGCAGAATGAGGCCACAGAAAAGCACCATTGTAACCGTTTGCAAGAGTGCCTGTCGGTACATCCTTGCGCGGATGTCGGTTAAATAATTTCTAATGCGTTGTGCATCTTCTTCTGGGGTCTGAGTGTGTTCGGATTTCACCATTTGAGTTTTTCCACTGTTGCCATAACCTGATCCGGGGTAATTGCCTCCAGATTTTCACGTGCGCGATCGGTATGCGCGTCCCACTCTTTGGACGATAATGTTTTCATAAGCGGACACGTTGTACGCGCCACCACTGCGTGTTTATCCCACAGCGGTGCCCATTGTCCGAGGTTTGACGCACCAAACAAGGCAACAGTCGGCGTTTTCACGGCGGTGCTGAGGTGCATCGGTCCTGTATCGTTGCTGATGTATAGATTACACCGTTGCAGAAGTGCCGCAAGTTCCATTGTGGTTGCTTGGCTAACGATAGCAGGCGGGTGCGACATCTGCTTCGCGACCTGAGCTGCTAACTCACCTTCCCGCGGTCCGGTTGTGAT
The DNA here is from genome assembly GCA_028820845.1 of Candidatus Poribacteria bacterium. Lineage (NCBI taxonomy): Bacteria > Candidatus Poribacteria > Candidatus Poribacteria bacterium. Next base: position 43,341 of record JAPPII010000009.1, on the reverse strand, counting down.
AACAATATGCGCGCCATACCTTTCGTGAAGTTGATCACCGAGGACGGCAAAGTTGGAGGCTTCCCAACGGCGATAGGCAGTAGCCGCCCCTGGATTCAGACCGATGATAGGATGGCTATCCTTAAGTTTTTGGCTTTCAAAGAAATTGTTCGCCCACGCTGTGCCAGTGCTATCAACGAATACTTCCGGTTCATTGTCTGTTACTTCAATACCTAATGCACGGACAACATCGAGATAGCGTTGTGTTTCATGTTGTGCTGTGTTATTCGGCACTGCGACGCTCAACAACTTCTGCCCTCCAGCGTTTGTTTCAAACCCGACACGGAACGGAATTCGAGCGAGGAATGTATGAAGCACCAAGCGAAAGGTCGGTTGTAAAACGAGTGCCATCTGAAATCTTCGACGAGCGATTTGATAGATGAGTTTTGGCACGGATGCTTGATAGGTCAGCACCTCGTTCAGATGTGGGTTGGCGGAGACCAAATCCTCTCGCGTGGGTGCTACCATATAAGCGATATAAGCATTTTGAAAGTGGTGACGTAAGGCACAGATAACCGGAGTCGTCAAAACCGTCTCACCCAATGGTGCGAGTCTAATGATTAAGATCCGTTCAATCTGATTAGGCGCAAACATCCGATCCTTTTATTATATTCCGTCCAATCGAATCTTAGAGTGCTGAATGTCTTTAAACCCGTCTATTGCTAATTTTCGTAGGTAACGGTATAATATCCTAAAACCTACGAGATGTCAAGATGATTTCCCACATTCAAACTTTAAAAGAGAAATATCTGCGCGGTTGGGAACGCCAAGCGACAGTCATTCTGCTCGCCTCAGCCCTACTCTTGATGCTGCATAGATATTATACCCGCCGAAGTTTCTTCAGACTCCATTTCGCAGAATACTTTGGGGCCGGACCGCTGGCGGAAAGTTATCCGTACTATTACTGGTTTCTGACCACTGGAATTACGTTATTCCTTGTCCCCGTTCTCGTCGCCAGATTCGGGACAACCCAGCGGCTAAAAGACTACGGATTTCAACTCGGAAATCAGAAACTCGGGTGGAGTGTCACCGGTGCGGCATGGGTTCTGATGATTCCAGTGGTTATCCTTGCAGTCATTGTGTATCCACCTTTCCGCGTGAAGTATCCGCTCTGCAAGGTAATTGCAGACAGTTGGCAGACGTTTTTACCCTATCAACTCGCTTATGGCGTTTACATGTTTTCGTGGGAATTCTTCTTCCGTGGCTTTATGCTCTTCGGATTAGAACGGAAATTTGGGAACTACAGTATCTTGATCCAAACGATTCCGTTTGCGGTGCTTCACTATTCAAAGCCGTTGCCGGAGGCATTGGGTTCAATCATTGCAGGTGTCCTGCTTGGTGTCCTCGCGTTAGAGACGCGCACGTTTCTTTATGGCGCAGCAATCCACTGGCTCGTCGCAATGACAATGGATACAGTCGCTGTCCTTTTTTCACGTTTTTTTATGTGAAAATTTTATTGCAGTCGCTCGGTTGTCATGTTATAATGCATCAACGGTGTGTCGATAAAAAATACTAACGTCCGGAGAAGTTATTATCAGTTTGTCGCTGTGCTCTTGAATTTCTTGTCCATCAATATAATAAAGGAGGTATCTTCATGACAACGCGCCTTGAACACGCTTTTACGGAAGCATCAAAACTTTCACCCAAGGAACAGGATGCACTTGCAGATTGGGTCCTTGCTGAACTTCGTTCTGAAAAACGATGGGATAAATTGTTTGCCAGTTCTCAAGAGACATTATCCAAGCTGGCTTCAGAAGCACTTGCTGAACATCGTAGGGGGCAAACGCAGGAACTAAATCCAGACCAACTATGAATTCAAGCACAACAAAACGCTTCCGGCAGATGCTTGCGAAATTACCAAATAACATTCGACAGCAGGCTAAAGATGCCTATAGACTCTTCAGGGAAAATCCATATCACCCAAGTTTGCGATTCAAGAAAGTACATAACACTGAGTCAATTTATGCTGTACGTATTAACATCAACTATAGAGCGGTTGGAGTTGTTGATAGTGGAAAAATCGTTTGGTTCTGGATCGGGCCGCATGCAGAATATGAAAAGTTGCTTGATGTGCTTTGAGTTTTCTTGTCTATCAATCAGCGAGAAGAAATCCAGACATCCCACCAGAAAATAGAAGAACTTGAACACGAAAAAACATGGACAACATTACTGAAATTGTAAACGACTTTGGCGAAAGCATTAATAGATAAGAAAAAACGATGACCCAACCCGACATCATCCAAACGATACTCAAAGACAGCAATTACCACCTCGACCTATTCGACGCTTCCGAAATTCAGAGCTTACGTCAAAGAATAGAGGGCAAAAAAACACCCATCACCTACTGCCCTATCCGAGGGAAAGCAATCCAGCTCAAACCCGAGGAACTCATCCGTCAATTGTATGTAGAACGCCTCCTGAACCGGTATCATTATCCACGAGAACGCGTGCGGTTTGAGCATCTTGTCAATTTCGGTAGAGAAAAGAAACGTGCTGACATCGTTATCCTTGACAAGGACAGAGCCGATAGTCCTTATATTATCATTGAAGTAAAAAAGCCAAAACTCCAAGACGGCAAGGCACAACTCCGTTCCTACTGCAATGCCACCGGCGCGCCTATTGCTGTATGGACAAACGGACAGCAGATTTCACACTACCACCGGCGAGACCCGAACTACTTTGAAGACATTACCGATATTCCGAACGCCGATCAGACTTTGGCGGATATCCTCAATGAGCGTTTTACGCTCAAGGATCTCATTCTTAAGGATAAGCTCGCAACGGAACACAAATCCTTGAAGGATGTCATTTTGGAATTAGAGGATGAGGTACTCGCCAACGCAGGCGTGGATGTCTTTGAGGAGGTCTTTAAACTCATCTTTACCAAACTCTATGATGAATTCAAGAGTCAGGAAGATAAGATGTTTATCAACCGCCTCCTGCGATCCAGAATCAACACGGCTATTCAAGAAACAGATCAATCTTACGACGTTGAAAATCCAGATTATGAGGTTCTCAAGAAAGCCGTTGAAGAAATTCCAGATGACGATTTTCGAGCGGTGGAGTTCAGAAACACAGGACAAACCGACTCCCAACTCAAAACCAAAATTCAGCGGCTTTTTGACGATGCAAGAGACCGGTGGAGAGGCGTTTTTCCCGAACATTCGACGTTTGAACTATCTGACAGCCACCTATCAGTCTGTGTGTCCAGTTTGCAGGATATAAAGTTGTTCAACTCCAATTTACAGGTTGTCGATGAAGCGTTTGAGTATCTGGTGAGTAAATCTGCCAAAGGCGAAAAAGGGCAATACTTCACGCCACGCCACGTCATAGATATGTGTGTCAAAATGCTCAATCCGCAGCCAGGGGAATATATGATTGACACCGCCGCTGGGAGTTGCGGGTTTCCGGTGCATACCGTTTTCAAGTTGACTGGGACGCTGTTCACGAATGCGGAAATCCCTGCAGCCGACAAAGAGCACGTCCTCAAAGTGTTTGGAATTGATTTCGACGAAAAGACTGTCCGGGTGGCGAGAACCCTCAATCTGATCGCAGGAGACGGTGAAACGAATGTCTTGCACCTCAACACACTGGATTACGAGCGGTGGGACGACAGCACAGAGAGAAATAGCAGGTGGGTACGCACGTATGGCGACGGTTTTGATCGACTCAAAGCGTTAAGGCTGGAACAGGACAGGAACAAGTCATTTGGTTTTGATATTCTGATGGCGAATCCACCCTTTGCTGGAGACATCAAGGAGAGTCGTATCCTCCATCAATATAACCTCACCTTTAAGCAGAACGGCAAGGCACACACTAAAATCGGTCGCGATATCCTATTTATTGAACGCAATCTTGATTTCCTCAAACCCGGGGGGCGTATGGCGATTGTGCTACCGCAAGGCAGATTTAACAACACGTCTGACAAGTCCGTCCGTGAATTTATCGCCGAGCGCGGCCGTATTTTGGCTATCGTCAGTTTACACGGTAACACTTTCAAACCGCATACCGGTACGAAAACGAGCGTTCTATTCGTACAAAAGTGGAACGATGATCCAAATGCGGGCCCCCTTTGTCGAAAAGTTGACAACTACTCCGTCTTTTTAGCGGTGAGTGGGAAGGGTGGTAAAGATAATTCTGGCGATTATATTTTCCTTGAAAATAGCGATGGACAGCACAAATTGGACAAAAACGGGCACCTGATTGTTGATCACGACCTACACAACCACAACGGAGAACTCCCTGACGGCATCGCCGAAGCCTTTATTGAATGGGCAAGGCGTAAAGATTTGAGCTTTTGGAGATAAACATGTCTGAATATTATCCACCAAAGTACAAGAATGATGCCTTTCATTGTCCAAATTGTCAGGTTTTTGCTTTGCAACATTGGGAAGATGCTGTTATTACAGTTTACAATGAAGCCCTCCGTGATGTTTTATTTAATAAAATTTGTATTAAAGACGTGGACGTGGAGGTTGCTATTTGTTCACACTGTAAAAGCGGGACTCTTTGGTTAGCAGAAAAGATTATCTATCCGCCAACGCGTAGTGCTCCACCAGCAAATGGTGATTTACCGGAGGATGTAACACAAGTTTATGACGAAGCTGCCGCTATAGCTGATCAATCTCCACGTGCCGCTTGTGCTTTGTTGAGATTGGCTGTAGAAATGCTTATGAAACATCTCGGAGAGACAAGTAATATCAATGACAGTATAGGGAATCTTGTAAAAAAAGGACTTGCCCCGAAGGTCCAGCAATCATTGGATATTGTGAGAATAACGGGCGACAATGCCGTTCACCCAGGGGAAATCGTGTTTGACGACACTGCCGATGTTCAAGCACTTTTTAACTTAATCAATGTCATTGCTGGTGTCTTGATCACACAACCTAAACAGATTCAAGAACTTTACGATGGACTTCCTGAGGGGCCTAAGGAAGCAGTAGAAAAACGGGATGGTAAAACGCAATAATGCAGTATTCTACCGTTGATTACCAATCTATAGTGGATGCCTCCCATTCCCTGCGGTTTGATGCGGAGTTTTTTAGACCCGATTATTTACAGATCCAACGCCGACTCGAAGATATTGGTTCGCGCAAACTCATTGATTTTCAAGTCAACATCAAACACCCTAAAGAAATAAAGCGAAATTATGTGGATGATGGTGTTCTGTTATTAAGAGGGCAAAACGTTCGCCCGCTCTCCATTGATCTGACAGCGAATCCGGTTTATATATCAGAAGAAGATGCAGAACGTTTAAAGGAAAACGCGATACATTACAAAGATATTCTGATAATGCGATCAGGGGCAAATGTTGGTCAATGTGCTATCTATCTTGAAAATAACCCTGCTATATCAATGTCCGATACGCTTATCATCCGAAGTGGTGCCTTAAACCCTTTCTTTCTCGCTATTTTTCTCAATACCAAGTATGGTAAAGCATTAATAGAAAGAGGCAAATATGGTAGCGCACAACCTCATATTGCTCCGCCCTTTTTATACCAAATTCCTGTCCCGAATTGGGAAAACCTTCAAACCGAAATAGAGAAAACCTATCTCCGTTCAAAAGAACTAACAGAACTATCAAAAACGCGGTATGCCGAAACCCAAACTCTTCTCCTTGAGGAACTGGGACTTACCGACTGGCAACCAAAGCACAGGTTGACTTTTGCCACAGATTATGCAAGCATGCAACGCGCGGAACGCATTGACGCGGATTACTTCCAACCGAAATACGAGGATATTATTGATGACATTAAAGGTTATCCGGGCGGATGGGGTAAGATTGGGAATCATGCCCAGTTAAAAGATAGCAATTTCAAACCTGAACCTGAAACGGAATACAAGTACATTGAACTTGCCAATATCGGAAGCAGTGCGGAAATAAACGGTTGTATGGTAGAGCAAGGACAAAACTTGCCAAGTAGAGCACGGTGCAAGGTGAACGCGGGAGATGTTATTGTTTCGTCTGTTGAAGGCTCACTGGAAAGCATAGCCTTGATAACAGAGGAATATGATAATGCCCTATGTTCGACTGGGTTTCATGCTATCAATTCGGATATGCTTAATTCGGAAACTTTATTAGTGTTTTTGAAAAGTAGCGTCGGTCAGTTACAGCTCAAGAAAGGGTGTAGTGGGACAATCCTTACTGCAATTAATAGGGAAGAATTTAGTAAAGTCGTTGTTCCAACAATCAGAGCAGAGAAACAGACTGAAATCCAACAGAAGGTCATCGAATCCTTCAACTTACGCAAGCGCGCCAAAGACCTGCTGGAATCTGCCAAACGATCAGTCGAAATTGCCATTGAACAGGACGAACAAACCGCTATCGACTGGTTGGAATCTGTTTTGTAAGTGCCTTGATATTTCGGATGGGAACACTTCACCTGTTCTTTTGTCCTTAAGTCAGCAACCTCTCCTCTTAGATTTCGTCAGCTTAGATTGGTATTTGCTCTATGATATGTGGTATAATTGTAATATGAGTTTGGTAATGGTCGAGGTTAGAAAACCTCGCCACTTGGGTGGAGCGCGACAGTATCTCATATTTTCTTAGGAATTGATAATGATTGACGAGGGTAAAGAAAGACTTGATGAGTTTAAGAAAGAATTAAGACGTTTATCGGCAACCCGAATAGTCAGAAAACACATTCTTTTTGGAGAATGTTGTATGTTATCTCAGGACAAATACTTCGATTTGCGCTCGGAGGTTGCTGATCACTTCGGACTGCACCCAAATGATGTTTTGGTTGTGGGCTCAACAAAACTGGGTTTTAGTGTTGTACCAGATAAAAAATATCGTCTATTCGGTAATGAATCTGATATTGATGTCGCTCTGGTGTCTTCGAGATTATTTGATGAATTTTGGGAACAAGTGTTTAGATATAAGTATGAGGGTTCATATTGGCCCGAATATGATCAATTTGTTGACTATTTCTTTCGAGGATGGATAAGACCTGATAAATTGCCTCGATCATCTATGTTTCCTTTGAGAGAAGATTGGTGGAATTTTTTCCGGTCTATCACTAATAGTCGTAAATATGGAGATTTTAAAATTTCCGGTGGATTATATAAGTCGTATTTTTTTCTCGAGAACTATCAGACAATTTGTATACAACAATGTATAGATAACTTGGAGGAGAAGAATGCAAACAACAGCGACAAATAAAAAAATACGCACGCTCTTGGCAGATATTCGGAACGAAATCTTGATTCCAAGACCTGAATTTCAAAGACGTTTAGTGTGGTCGAATAAACATAAAAGTGCTTTTATTCAAACAGTTTTGGATGGGTATCCTTTTCCCGAAATATATATTGCTGCTGGTGAAGTAGATCCTGTCACTGGAGAAGGGAAGGAAATGCTGGTAGATGGCCAACAGAGGTTAACTACATTGAAACAGTACTTTGAAGCATCGCCAGACTTAAGGTTGTCGAAAGAGGTGATTTCCTACTCGAAGCTACCCGAAGGAAAACAAGTTGACTTTTTAGAATATCAGGTTGTTGTTCGAGACTTGGGAAAAATAGACATTAGTAAGATAAAGGAGGTGTTTCAACGAATTAACTCAACGAACTATGCTTTGAATGCTATGGAGATTCATAATGCCAGATTTGATGGAGAAATAAAACGATTCGCTGAAAAACTTGCGGAAGATCCTTTTTTTCAAAAACATAGAGTCTTCTATTCTAACGAAGTAAGACGTATGGGAGATGTTCGTTTCGCTTTGTCTATTGTTGTAACTGTGATGTCAACCTACTTTAATAGGGATAACGAACTTGAAAATTATCTGCAAGAATATAACGATACATTTGAAGAAAAGTGCCGTTTAGAGATTGGATTTCAAAGAGTTTTTAAGTTTATAGAAGCGTGTGGATTTCTTCAAAATAGCCGTGTCTGGCGAAAGGCGGATCTATTTACTTTGCTTGTGGAGATTTATAGAGCGTTAGTTAAAGAAAACAAACCACTTCAGCCTGCAAAAGTTGGAGAACAGCTGCGACAGTTTTACGAATTAGTAGAAAGGTTAGGACAGCGAGGGTTAGACAGTGAGGTTGAAAAGGAAGACAAGAGAATAGCAGAGTACCTTACAACGACTAGACAAGCGACCAACGATAGGATGACCCGTATAAATAGAGGAAAGATTTTACAAGATGTGATTAGCGGAAAATTTTTCGACGAGAAACAAGATTAACTGTTTTAGCAATACCTTCGCCTATTATAAGGTGTTGCTTTGAGAGCCTTGCTTGTGGGCAGTTTGATAGATGTTAGAGCGGGTTTATGCAGCTCTACTGCTTCCTCAAACCTTCTACGTTGTAGCATACGCCATAAGCTACACGCGCATTTCGCGTTGATTCCTATCAGTTTGTGAGTGACAGTTCCCAATCCTGTAAATCCGATAATCCTGATTCTGACGACCAAATGTCCCAAAAATCCGCGTCTTCTGCGTCCACAATCCGTGTCATCCGCGATTTGTGGCGGACTCGCCTCGGTTCATGTCCTAAGGCATGAATACCGTTGATTCATGCGACGTGCCTTCAGACAACACTTTCAACAAGATATTTACACACCCCAGAAATCCGTGTAATCTGCATAATCCGTGAAAATCCGTGATTCAGATAATTGTAGTTGACATGCTCACCCTTTTTTTGTAAAATGTATCCTATACAACTTATAGAGGTATTTTGAGAACCGCAGATTGATTTGGAGAGGAGATAAAATAATAAAATGGCTAACAACGTTTTTCCACCGGAAGACACTACCTATCCTATAGATAACGCATACGTCAACAGTTTAGAGGCATACGAAGCACAATATGCCGAGTCCGTCCGAGACCCTGAAGCATTTTGGGCAACGGTTGCGGAACGGTTGACGTGGTATCAAAAATGGCATACCGTTCGCGATTACGACTTCGTCGAAGCGGAAATTAAATGGTTTGAAGGCGGCACACTGAATGCTTGTTATAATTGCCTTGATCGGCATGTAGAGGCTGGACACGGCGATGCAACCGCTATTATCTGGGAGGGAAACGATCCATCTGAAGATAAAACCTTTACCTTTGATGAACTGCTAACTGAGGTCAAAAAATTTGCCAACGTTCTCAAGGCACAAGGCATTGAAAAAGGCGACCGCGTTTGTATCTATCTACAGATGGTTCCAGAGTTAGCCATCGCGATGCTCGCATGCGCACGGATTGGTGCCGTTCACTCCATCGTCTTCGGGGCATTTTCAGCGGAATCCCTCCGAGACCGGATTAACGACTCGGCGTGCAAAATGCTCATAACACAAGATACCGCAATGCGCGGACCCCGTAGCGATATACCCATGAAAGCTAACGCCGATGCCACTGTTGCCGAATGCCCATCCATTGAAAAGGTCGTCGTCGTCAAGCGTACCGGCGATACAGTCGATTTCGATGCTTCGCAGGATATTTGGTGGCATGAAGCGATGGCGAATGCCGATGCCGAGTGTGAACCCACTGTTATGGATGCTGAAGATCCCCTGTTTATTCTTTATACCTCCGGTTCAACTGGGAAACCCAAGGGGGTTTTACATACCACAGGCGGTTATCTCACCTATACATCTTACACACACCAACAGGTTTTTGACTACCACGAGGGGGATGTCTACTGGTGTACCGCTGATATAGGATGGATTACTGGGCACTCTTACATCATCTACGGTCCACTTGCGAATCGGGCGATTACCGTTATGTTTGAAGGCGTGCCAAACTATCCCGACTTTGGAAGATTTTGGCAGGTCGTCGAAAAGCATCGTATCAACATCTTCTACACCGCGCCAACCGCACTCCGCGCATTGATGAAGGAAGGCGATACATGGGTCGAGAAATATGACCGCTCCACACTCAGGTTACTCGGCACGGTCGGCGAACCCATCAAAGAGCCAGAGTGGTTATGGTACTACAATACCGTTGGCGATGGGCGTTGCCCGATTGTCGATACGTGGTGGCAGACGGAGACTGGCGGAATCTTGATGACACCGCTGCCCGCAGCAACGCCATTGAAACCCGGTTCAGCAACTTTCCCGTTCTTTGCAATTGAACCTGTGATACTCGATGAAGAAGGGAACGAGGTGGAAGGCAACCCGGCGACTGGGTATCTCTGTATTAAAACCGCCTGGCCCGGTATCATGAGGACCGTCTATGGCGACCATGAACGGTTCTTGGATACCTATTTTCGCCGATTTCCCGGCTACTATATGACCGGGGACGGTGTCCTACGCGATGAAGATGGATACTATTGGATTACAGGTCGTGTTGACGATGTTCTGAATGTCTCTGGACATCGATTGGGAACTGCCGAAGTTGAAGGGGCAATCGGACAGCATGAAGCGGTCGCAGAAGCAGCCGTCGTCGGTTACCCGCACGACATCAAAGGGCAAGGGATCTATGCCTATGTCACGCTGATGACGGGTGAATCTCCGTCTGATACGGTAGAAACCGGTATCAAACTGGCGGTACGGCAACATATCGGACCTATTGCCACACCTGATAAGATCCAGTTTACACCCGCATTGCCAAAGACGAGATCCGGAAAAATTATGCGGCGTATCCTCCGAAAGATCGCAGAAGGCGACCTCTCTGAGCTCGGTGATACCTCAACGCTTGCTGATCCAACGGTTGTTGATGCTTTGGTTGAAGGTAGGCAGTAGATTTGCGTATTGTATTTATAATGAATGAGGGACAGAAATTGGCATCAGCACAAAATATTGTAGACGAATTGAAGAAACAGGGCATTACGCATGCCATAGGCGTTCCTGATAACGGTAGCGCGCGGATTTATGAAATTTTGCGGGCAGAACCCGATATCGAAGTTATCACGGTAACCCGTGAGGGTGAGGCGTTTGCTATTGCTTCTGGGTTGTACGTGGGTGGTAGAAAACCCGTCATCATCATTCAGAATACAGGTTTTCTGGAGTCCGGCGATGCCATTCGCGGCACTGTTGTTAACATGCAAGTACCAATAGTCGTATTTATTGGTTATCGTGGGTATCACAACCGCGACGCAAATGGGAATTGGGTCGATTCTGTAGCAACCTTTCTTGAACCGACGCTGAAAGCGTGGAATTTGCCTTATGAAATGTTGGAGACGGATGACGATATTTCGTGTATCGGTAGAGCGTTTGAAAAAGCTGCTACCACTTCGTTTCCTGCAGCAGTGCTACTGATCGGACATGCTACATAGTTTGCTGTGGTTATAATTTGGTAGTTATGAAGTATGGTAAACGTCAAAAATAAATAGACATTCTCCGCTCCGTGGTAGGCGAGGTTTCTAACCTCGCCGGTGTAGAGTGTCCAATTAATGCTAAGGTTTACCATAAGTGCGAAATAATGGATAAATTTTGGTAAAATGTGAGGTTATACGGCTTTTTTTTACAATATTTCATTTTTTTTTAAACATTTTACTTGACAAAGCGTTTAAAGAGAATGTATCATTAATCTTTGTTTATCAAAATCTATAAATAAGGAGAGGAGAACAATGGAAGCCGAGTATTTCGGTGAAACAGCTAATATAGGGAATGTTGAATCTTATATGGATTCGGCATTTCCGATGGAAGAGACAGAGTATTCTGAGAATTCTAAGGGGAGCGATCGGACAGCACTCACGAGTTGGCTCCGAAGCGTAGCAGGTCATCGCCTGTTGTCACGAGAAGAAGAAGTTGAATTAGCGAAACGGATTGAAGCCGCGGAGGCACAACCACTGGACGAACTACTGGAAGTATTAGTAAAAGTTGAACTATTATCTCCCAAGGTGAAAGTGGAACTGGTGAAACAGATTGGAGCCAACGAGGACGAACCGCGAGAAGCAGGCGATGAATTGTTAGAAGTACTATTGGAAAACAACCTGTTGTCTCTTGAGAGAAAAGAGGAACTGGCGAAGCAGATTAAACCTGGCGGTAATGCCGCACGCAGGACCTTAGTGGCTGAATTACTAAACATTCTGGTGCAATCCGATACGTTACCTGACGAGCAGAAAAAAGAGCTGGCGGAACGGATTGAAGTTGCTGAGATTGAAGCACACAGCGCACGAGATGAATTAGTCCAGGCCAACCTACGCCTCGTTATTTCTATTGCCGTTAAATATCAGGGCCACAATGTCCCACTTGAAGATTTGATTCAGGAAGGAAATATCGGACTCATTAAGGCGGCAAGTAAATTTGATTATCGGAAGGGGTTTAAATTCAGTACTTATGCTATCTGGTGGATTAAGCAGGCGATCATGCGCACGCTTGATAATTTCTCTCGTTCGATTCGTTTACCTTCCTATATCGTCGCGAAGATGAATAAATTTGATTCTATTTATGCAACGTTGTGCCAAGAGTTGCAACGTGAACCCAGACGCGATGAGATAGCGGAGGCTTTGGACCTCACTGTCAATCAGGTTGAAGAGATTCTTACCTTTAACGCTGATGCGATTTCCATGGATTTACCGCTGAGTGATGAACGTTCTGCTTCAACATTAGGTGATTTAATCGAGGACCCCACTACCAGTGGAGAAGACGGTCCCATCGCCGAATTGATTAACGCCGATTTGATCGCTCAATTTCTTGACAAGTTACCTGAACGCGAGCAGATAGTCCTGCGGATGCGTTTTGGACTTGAAGATGGAGAACGGAAAACGCTCCGAGAAATTGGTGTTGCCTTGAAGGTCACTCGAGAACGCGTCCGGCAGCTTGAAATAGACGCACTCAAAAGATTGAATAATCTTTATAAAGAGATGAGTGAATTTCAATATGAAGAGATGAGAGAGTTTCGATCTGAATCCTCCAGAGCCGCATAAATAATCACGGAAGGCGACTATGAAGAATTTCTTGAAGAAGTTCACGGGAACCGAAACTCCTTTGCTTGAAGTTACGGAAGCCGCACAAGAGAAAATTCACGCAGTTATACAAACTGAGGAAGTTGAAGTCGAAGGGCTGCGGATTGGTATCCAAGGTAGAACCGCTACCGCTTTCCAGTACAGTCTCGGCTTGGCTACCGAAGTTCAAGACGGTGATATTATCGTCGATTGTGAGAATTTTAAAGTCCTCGTTGATGCAGAAAGCGCGTCTGACCTCAAAGGTGCTGTTATTGATTATGTCGAGGACCTAAATTCCAGTGGCTTTAACATTGAGAATCCCAATACGCCGACATGGGACAATCCCAAAGCGCAGGAGATTCAAAAACTTATTGATGAACGTATCAACCCAGCTGTTGCTGCACACGGTGGGCAAATAGAACTCCTGAACGTTGAGGATGACTCTATTTATATTCATATGGGCGGTGGCTGTCAAGGGTGTGGGATGGCGAATGTCACCCTCAAACACGGCATTGAAGCCATGATTCAGGAAGTTTTCCCTGAGATTAAGCATGTCGTTGATACGACTGACCACGCTGCTGGGGATAATCCATATTATTCCCCAAGCAAAGGCTAAAACAGACGGGCAGGTTCTACATCTGTCCGTTTTTGTTTTTAATCTGTTATAACGTGGGCACCTGAATTATTCGCTCGCGTAATAAAACATGAACCCCCATTCGGGAGCGTTTTCAGGAATGCTTCCGTCTCCCGTTTCAGCTCCCCAATTTCCTCGCCTAACACACAAATCGCAGGTCCCCAACTGCTAACGCCAGCACCGAAGGCACCAGTAGTGCTTAGGAAATCGAGTGTTAGTTGTAACTCATTACCTTGCGCGTCAATTTCCACCCGCTTCCACCCAAATTTCTGGATACGGTTTAAAGCGTTGCCGAAGTTAGACATATCCCCTTCGATGAGAGCCGGGAGTATCTGGAGTAGGAGTATGTGGGATAGTTTTTGAGCGATCCATTCCGGTTGTGGACATAGGGTCTGGAACAATTCTATCTCTGCCTCGCCGTAAATCCTCGAACAGTTCGGCATCACAATCAGCATCGGCGATTCTGGAAATGCGTAACGCAGTAGGATGGGGGGTGGTGGAATATCACCCACGGCGGAAGAAGGTAGGAAGGAAGCCTTCTGGTCTGGAAAACGGTGTCCGCCGTCTACAATGAAGCCACCTGTGTCGAACGCTGCAATACCGATACCTGAAGTGCCACCGCGTCCGACAATTTTTGCGAGTTCTTGCACATCCAAACTGAGTTCATACAGAATATTAACGGCTTGTGCAACACCGAGCGCGAGTTGTGTGCCAGATCCGAAGCCACAATGCATCGGGATTTCGGTTGCAAGTGTTAATTTAATACCGGGGAATGGATGGATTTTTTGGAGTCGTTCGAGAACCGAATATGCCCGATCGCGGTATACAGAGGCAGCTACGTCCAGGGTGTTTGCCCGCTCAGCGACGATTTGAAAATTTGGATCGGTAATTGCTAAACCGAAACCTCCATCAATACGTCCGAGCGCGCCGTTCAAATCAAGCAGGGAAAAATGTAACCGAGACGGCGTGGTAATTCTGACATGGTGCATAGTTGAATCGAGTTTGATAGGCTTATAGGCGCGACGAGTGAGTATTATCTTTACGAAGTTGGGCGCACTTGAAAAGCACGCCAGCACGCCCATCGAGGTTCATCTATTCGGCATCCGCGCCATTATGTCCATTTTTCCTGACATCCCGCTCGATTAAACCGTCTCGGATGTGCAACACACGTTTAGCATGTTCCGCGACTTCAGGTTCGTGTGTCACCATAATGATAGTGTTGCCTTCATCGTTGAGTCGGTTGAAGATCGCCATGATTTCAGTCCCAGAACGGGTATCTAAGTTCCCTGTCGGTTCATCAGCAAAGATCATTGACGGTCTGTTGACTAAGGCACGCGCAATCGCAACGCGCTGGATCTGTCCACCCGACAACTCCGTTGACTTGTGATCCACGCGATCCGCCAAACCAACCGCCTCTAAGGCTTCAAATGCCCGCCGTTTCCGCTCCTTTCTGCCCAAGCCGGAGTAGATGAGGGGTAACTCAACGTTGTTGAGCGCACTCGTCCGGGGAAGCAAGTTAAACGACTGAAACACGAAACCGATCTTCTTGTTCCGGATGTCTGCCAGACGATTGTCCGAAAGTTTGCCGACCTCTTCGCCTTCGAGGAAGTACTCACCGGCTGTTGGTGTCGCGAGACATCCGAGGATATCCATCATTGTTGACTTCCCGGAACCCGATGGTCCCATAATCGCGATGAATTCACCTGATGTTACTGTGAAGGTCACGCCTCGCAGCGCGTGCACCTGAACGTCACCCATCTGGTAAACTTTCGTCAGGTCTTTTACATCTATTAACACAACGTTTCCTCCTTAGCATTACTGACATGAAGCTAAAGATATATCTAAATTTATGGACCCTTTTTCAAGCCTGTTCTTTTTGACGCAATATCAAAAAGGAAGGGAAGGCAGTTTGTCTATACTAACAATCACGCAAATTTATTTGTCTTCTTCATCGTCCGAAGTTTTTTCGCCTTTGGTTAATTCTTGCATAGAAGGGACAAAAACGCGATCACCTTCTTTCAAACCACCGGTGATTTGAAAGTGTGTGTTGTTCCGCTGCCCAATTGTAATATGGGTTTTAACCCCTTTTTGTTCCTTTTTGTTTTTATTCGGTTCACCTGTATCCAACATGACAAAGTATTGCCGTTCGCTGCTTACTTCGGCTTCCACACCGGAGAGCGCATTCCCGTCTGCAATAATGATGCTAATCTCTATCGGACCCGTCCGCAACCCTTTTTGGTCACCTTCAAGCAAAATTTCGAGATTACCGCGGTCCTGCTCCGGTGAAATTTTACCAACCCGTCCAGGGAACTCTTTTCCGACCAGGCTCCGAATTCTGAGTTCCTGACCTTCTCGGAATCGTCCCAAATCACTTGGATTAACTTTCGCTCTGACAGTGAAAATCTCAGGGCTTAATACCGAGGGTATCGGGAGTTGCAGAATATCTGATTCTTCAAACACGATGATGTCTACATCAGCGGACATCCCAGGCAGCAGTTCCGGCGGTGAACCGATAACCTCTACATCTACTTCAAATGTGATCACAGAACTCTGGTTCTGTGGGCCTCGCGGTGTTGCACTCGGTGAAATTTCACTCACCTGCCCCGGAAAGATACGATTCGGGTAACTATCAACGCTAATCTCGGCACGTTGCTCTAACTGTATTTTCCCGATCTCTACTTGATTGATTTGTGTTCTGACAATCATTTGATCAAGATCGGCGATCCGCATGATTGGCTCACCGCGTGAGAAGGCTGAACGTCCGGAGGTAATAATCTCACCTTCTTCTACAATGAGGCGTGTAATCGTACCAGGGATAGGCGCAGTGACGGTTGTCCAGTTGTAACGCTCCTCTTGCGACTTGAGTCGACTTTCTGCTTCAAGTCGGCTTGCCTCTGCGCCGACCTTCGCGTGTTTCGCCAATGCTTTTTGTTGTTCTATTGTTTCTTGTATCTGGTCAAGGCGCGTCTGCGCGTCCTCAAGTTCTGCCTTGTACTGCTTACGTTGGGCTTCTAACGAGTCTTTGAGCGTCTTGACATTCTTTTTATTCAAATCAAACGTCGAACGTCTGCTCTCAATCGCTTGCTCCATTGCTTTGATGTTTTCTTCTTGAGATTTTATCGTTTCACCTTGCGAATCGACCTCTTTTAGGGAGGTCTCATAATTCGATCTGGCGATGATTAACTGTTTCTGCGAATCCTCTAACGCCTGTTTTGAAATGAGTTGTTTGTCGAACAGTTCCTTATTTCGTTCGTGTTCTGATGCAGTTGTCTCGTAGGAGATTTTTGCCGACTCAACTGTTGTCTGCGCACGCTCAAGCGTCAGTTTCGCTTGTCCTAACGCAATTTCTGCTTGTTTAAGTCCGATAATATCCTGATTTAGGGAATTTTGGGTTGTAGCGACGAGCGTTTCGGCTTCCGTTATCCGCTGCTGTGTTGTCGCAACGAATGAATCTAATGTGGCTTGTGCCTTAAGTACCGAATTTTGTGCTTGTGCCAGGTTGCTATCCTGCTGTTTGTCAGTGATCTCAATCTGGAGTTCTGCGCGTCTGAGTTCAGCGTCGCGGGCGTCGAGATTCGCCTCAGCCTGCTTCTTTTGCTCTAAAATTTGTTCATCATCAATGCGGAGGAGAGGATCTCCTATTTCAACTTTTTGTCCTTCGTCAACGAGGATTTTGATGATCTCACCCTCAACATTTGACCGGACATCTACCTCAAGGAAGGAGCGTAAATTGCCCGATTCACGTACTCGCACGCGGAATTCCCCACGCCGAACGACCTCTTGTTTAACCTCTTCGTCTTTCTTCTGTTGACCGAAACTGAAATTCATCCGGGTTGCACCGATTGCCCCAACGGCGATAACGACAACAGCAATCGCCCCGATAATGAACCACTTTTTTCGACTCTTCATGGTTATTGTAAGACCCCCATTGCGTCTTGCAGACGGGTCTGTGCAATTTTGTAATCGTAAAAGGCATTCACCTGATTCGTCAATGCCTGTGCGTAGCTTGTTTGGGCATCAAGCAATTCAAGCAGAATCGCTTTGTCCACATCGAAACGTCCTTGAATCACGTCCAAACTCAGTTGTGCGTTGTTAACTTGTGCCTTGGAGATGTCAAGCGAGGTTTCACTCCGTTTGAGGTTTAGGTATGCTTGTCTGACAGCGAGAGCCACATTCCGTTCCAGATCACTCGCGTTTTCCCGCGTCTGCTCTAACTGCATATTTATTTCTTTGACGCGATTGCTCAAAATACCGCCGTCAAAAAGGGTGAAGTTTAGTGAGGCACCAATGCTCCAGCTCCGAAAATCAGAGAAATTCTCGCGCTCCCGGAGGTAATCGTCAAGATTCACATCGTAACTGGCATCCGCATTCAACCGGGGCCACCGTTGTAATTTTGCCAAGGTTAAACTCCATTCTTGCACTCTTAATTGTGCCTGAAGTTCTTGGAACTCTGGACGATTGTCAAGTGCTGTCTGGATGGCTTCTTCGACCGGAATCGCTATCCGTTCAATGGTCCCCCGGTCTTGATACAACTGATATGCTTCATCAACCGAAACGGTAAGCAGCACGCCTGGGTCCAACCCGAGGAGCCGTGGCAGGGTTGCCTGTGCAATTTGAAGTGAATTTTGGTTGTTTAGCAAACTTAATTGGTCGTTTGCTTCGCGAACTTCAGCAGTGGCAATATCTGCCGGGATGAGTGAACCCGCCGCTACGAAATCTCGCGTGCGTCGTGTATTCTCTTGAGACCTCGCCAGGATCTGCTCACTCACGCTGACGAGCTCCTGCGATTGGATGACATCATAGTAGGCTTGGGTAATATCAAGAATTAGACCTTGTTTAATGCCTTCATTGCGGCTCACTGTAGCGTTCAAATTCTCTTTCGCTTGTGCAAAGCCACCTTCGCGCTGACCGTTGTCCCAGATCGTATATTGTCCGCGTAATCCTAAATTATAATTTTCGGGTTCAAATCCGAAATCAATCCGGTCAGAAAAGTCGTAACTACCGGTGGCAAAGATTTGTGGAAAATAGTCAGCGCGTGCAGTCTTCACGCGAAGTTCTTGGATCGCAAGGTTCAAGCGCGCATTTCGCATGCTTGACGCTTTCTCTAAACCTATTTGAATACACTGCTCAAGCGTTAAAGGTTGTGATAAATCCACCTCGCCGCCAGGTTCTTGCGCACCTACACTGAAAGCTATCGCTAATTGCGCAATCAAGATAATTTTTAACAATGGGTTTCGCGGACCCGCGAGTTTTGACAAAACAGTAAACTTAATTTTCCCGTGAATCATTAAAATCTCCTTGTCCATACCGATGCTTGTGTCGATTCAACACTATCTATCCTCAAGTTTTGGGAACCCACGGATTACACCAAAACCGTATTGTCAATCTTCGGGCAGGAGACCCCGCTGCTTTAGCTCGGGGAGGAATGCCCACTCCTATAGTTAAAGTTAAGGCGTGTTAGCACCTTGAAATCTGCTATTTTCGCGTTTTGACAAAGACGCTTTCCTGCCAAAGAATATAGCGAAATACCCCTTTTGCTAAAGCCGCTAATACGGGTCAAGCCATGCTTAATATGCCTAACCAGTGTGTTCTTTACCAAGCCATTGAAAGTCGTCCCACCATAACGCGGACGGTTGCCACCTTTCTGTGGGTTCTGTCTATGAAGTTCACGCCTCCGTATCGGTATCGGTGATAGGCAGAATATATGGGTATTATCAGGGCTGCTTTCACCTCCTACCGTGTGATATGCAAGACACCAAGAATCCACACAATGTGCGTCAAAGGTTTCAGCAAGTTTCTTGGAAGACTTCTTGAGTCCAAGTCTCTCTCGTATCTCCTTTGTTTCCCATCCTCGAAGGGTTCGCAGGTCCCAACGCTTCTGAACTTCAGCGTAGAACCACTGCTTACCCACTTCAAGGGGACTAAAAGAGGTATTCCACTTTTTCGCATATGCTATCGTCCGTGCCTTAATATCTTCAACACATACATGCGTGATTCGATAGAGTTTGGATAACCAGTCGAGGATACGCAACTTCCAATCCCAACGTGCGCGTGTGCCCGCGGGAATACGGACTTGGTTCGCAAGACGATTCGTCCTATGCTTCCTATTCGGACATTTACGCGACCGACGCCCTCTCCGCAACTCCCGACGCTTTTCAACTTTCTTGCCGACTTTACTGTGAGCGTCCGCCTGCACATTCAAATAGGTATGCTTTTCAGACTTCACTGTAAAACCTTCTTTTTTGCTACCGGGGTCTACACCTACTACTATATCTTGTGTGTATTCGTCTTCTGTAGCATAGTTAAGTCTGAGACAAAATATACCGTTAGACCAATACGGTGTTGCCAACCCTTTCTTAATGAGCATACCCGCCTTATTAGGATGAGTCGGCATTAATATCTTACCGTCTTTACTCTTAACAGGAACATACATTGTATGTAATCTCCCTTTCGGGTTATATGTTTCCCCATCCAGATCGCAGTCTCCAAGAGGAATCAGACTTGGGGAGCATCCGAAACATTGCATTGACTGCCACGCCGAGAGACCGCGATATAGCGAATGCGCTGACTGTAGTCAATAGTTTAACTCGTGGAGTGAACGTTTGGCATACGCTTCGCACAAGCCCGATGCTTTAGCTTTAGGGTTATTGACCATATATATTATGACGTTGACGCGAGCCCCTTCAATTTCGCTCGATGTCCGTCCTAATTTGTAAGCACAATTTCTAACCGCGCCCCTTAATCCTAATACAGACGCTTCGCTTCAAAATAGGAAATTTTGGAAATTTGCAAGCTGCGCTAAGAAACCTTAATCTATAATCTTTTGACGCAGTTTTCCACTAAACGTTTAGACATTTTAACATCTAATGTGGTTCTTTTTTCTTGAAATCGTTCACAGTTTTTGTTAAACTAATCTGTTAAGTAGACTCGAAACATAATTTACGGGTAGAACCTATGCTGAAACCCAACACTATTCTCGCTGCCATTTTTATCTCTGCAGCACTCGTTATCGCCGTATCCGTGCCAGCGTTTTCGGTTGATTCTGGCGTACACTGGTTGATTGTGGATGCAACCCCGGATGCACGTGCACATGAACTGCTAAATACGCTTACTGAACTCCTGACGACGCGCGGACAGGTGCCGAGTGAGCAGATCCATCGTCTTGCAGGTGATGTTGTTACCACGCAAGAGATTTACGCCTTACTTCAAGAAGTTGGGCAGCAAGTACAGCCGGATGCAACCCTAATCTTTTTATTTCATGGAATGGTTGTCAAACACAGACGCCCGAATGCCATGCATCTGCTAATTCCAGGTGATACGCAAACGATTCAAGATGCAACGCTGAATCAGTGGTTTAGGGAGTCTTTTGAAGGACGCGCCGTTGTTATACTTGATGGGTACTCCGATGATACAGACCTAAACACTTACTATGCCAACCGTGAGATTCTGGGCAGTGCTGCCCTGAACGTGATTCAATTGGCACCCCAAGCAGATGCTACGAGAGCTCTTCGGGTACTCAACGACGCACTTGCTACAGACACAACTGATACGGATGAGAACAGGCAGATCAGTATCATTGAGACCTTTGAATTGTTCCGGACAGATGAGGAACTCCCTAACGGCGTACTCGCACCAACGGGTGATGTTGAGGCAGCGCTTCTCAAACTCAGTCCTGCGATTAAGATTGAGACCTTTCCTGATGGCGCACAAATTTCTATTAACGATGTAGAAGTTGGGAGCACACCGGCACTCGTCACAGAGAATTTGCAGCAGGGCACTTCCACAGTATCGGTTAAGAAGCTTGGTTATCATATCCCTCTCCCCAAAACTGCCGAATTGCAATTGGTGCTCGGGGAGTCCGTCCGCATGGGGTGGGTCCTGCAACCTATTGCTATACACGGGACTGTCGTAGGTGTTGAGGGTCAACCGGTCACTGGGACAATCGTTTGGATTGGTGGAACAACACACCAGCAGACGCTTGAGGCAGATGGTGCTTACCGCTTTGACGATTGGAAGGATTCAGGGTTGCTTACACTCGGTGAAACTTACACGCTTCACGCAAAACAAGGTGATCTGAGTTATGAAGCCCTTACTTTCACGTTTGATGGCTATACCGATATAGAACACACGATTCAACTTGTTAAACGGACGTGGTTTGAAATCGCACAGATTGCCTTTGATCAAAACGACCATCAAGGCGCGATTATCGCGTTTCAGAACGGGATTGAACAGACTACAGATTTCCCACAGATGTCCCCAGAATTAACGGTTTTACTTCTCAGCTCCTTCGCCGATGCGCTCGACAAACAAGATGTTCACGATGTTAATACGCTGGTTGTTACAGCGAAGCTTGCCGAACAACATGGACAGCCAGACCTCGCAAAAAGGTATTGGCAAGAGTTAAAAGCGAAGGCGCGAAAGGGAACTCCGGCTGCGGAACTCGCGAGCCAACGCCTCTGGGAACTCAATCGCGCCCGTTATCTTTTTAATATCGGTCTCGTTGTTGTCGTCGTCATTCTAATCACATCTGGCGCGTGGACATATTACAGATACCGGAAAACGAGGCAGACAGTTTCATAGAAGATATAGGGACAGACTCAAAGGCTCTGTCCCTATGCGTCTGAGCCGCTTCTTAATGCCGATACCTCTCCCCAATCAAATTATTCGCAGCGCGGACTGGACGGAAGAGCGTCTGGCGTTTCGCAGGCATTTCCGCTAACAATTTAGGATGTGGATCCCAGTCGTGCCACTTGCTGTTCACTGTGTTGTAGCAACTGAAAGTAGCCAGCCGATCGTTTTCTGCATTCGTCCATTGATGCGTGCTATGCGTCAGTGCTTCTGTGAAAAATAGCAGGGAGCCAGCGGGACACTCGTACGTATCCCAAATCGGAGAATCTGGACTCTGGATTGTGTCCGGTGCTGTGTAGACTGCCTTATGACTCGCCGTAATAAATAGCGTCCCACCTTGTCGGTATTTCACTGGATTCAGTTCCCAAACAACGCGGGTTAACCCGCTGTGTGCCTTGCCTGGGATACACCGATAGAGATGGGAGTCACCCGGAAAACGGAGCATTCCGTTTCCGTTGTGCGGTCCGAAATTTCCGTCACCAACAGTCCGATAGAACAGACTACACGACTCCATCCGGAATCCATAGCACTCCTGACTCGATAGCGCAGGATGCGCCACGAACTCGTTCAGGAAGCCCACAACATTTGGGTGATCCGATAAACGTTGCAAAGGACCGCCGAGCGGAGAACGCTCATGTTCTGGGATTGATTCCGGGTCATGGCGGAGTCGGTGGGCAAATTCCTGCATCTCCGCAAGTTCATCACCCGACAGCACGCCTGGAACTAAGAGCCAACCGCGCATATCAAAAAGATATTTCTGTTCCTGCGTCGGTGCGACGACTGGACTGCCATCAGAAGTTGTTGCGGTGAGTTGGGCATCTGCGTTCTCTAAGTCAAGTGCCGATCCGAGGTTTTTGTCAACAATGAAGGGGTTGCTGTGATGTATGACTTTTGCCATTTTTTTAACTATTCGCTCCTGGGCTGCCCTCCACTACGTTTCGGGCAGGTTTTCGGTGAAGTTGCAGTGCTTCCTTAGGAATTGTGAACGGCTTAAAGAAAGTGCGACTCACATTCCTGATTGCTACAACTGTTCAGCGGTTTTGCCCTTCCTATGCAGCCTTGGCGCGTTTAAGGGCATCTTCAGAAACCGTAAGCGTCTTCTCAATATCTTCATCCGTATGCGACATCGACATAAACCAGATATGTCCTTCCGGTAGGTACAAACCGCCATCTAAAGTCGCTTCGTAGAAGGTCTGATGGAAACGTTGTTGGCGTTCATCGCTGCTATCGGTGTTCAATCCGAAGTATGGCATCGGACCGATACCACCGATCCGAGCGTTCTCAATGCCGAGGCGTGCTACCATCTCCCTGTAGCCATCGAGTAGTTTCTGTCCCTGTTTCCACATGAATGCGACACCGTCTTTCGCCTCAAGTTCTTCTATCGTAGCGATTGCGGCGGCAACGAGGGAGACCTCTCCGTGGAAGGTCGCGGCTACCCAGACATCGCCGACCTCGTCCATGATTTCCTTTTTACCGACGACGACAGCAGTCGCAAACCCGTTGGCGAGTGCTTTTCCAAAAACGGACATGTCAGGAGTAACACCGAAGTATTCTTGGGCACCGCCCAAAGCGTAGCGGAATCCCGTTTTGACTTCATCAAAGATCATCAACGCGCCGTTAGCATTCACGAGTTTCTTTGCTTCTTCGAGGAAGTTATCTTTCGGAAGATCGTGCCCAGAGGGTTCCATAATCAGACACGCGATCTCGTCAGGGTGCGCTTTAAAAAGGTCAGCGAGTCCTTGAAGGTCGTTAAAATCGACGCTCAGTGTAGATGCGGCAGCACTCGGCAAATGTCCGCGGGCGTGGCTGCACCAGTCGTGCCATCCGTGATAACCCGAACGAATTACCTTTTCTTTACCGGTATACGCCCGCGCGAACTTAATCGCACCCGTCGTTGCATCTGAACCGCCAACAAAATAGCCAACCTTGTCCGCCGATGGAATAATCTCAACCAACTTTTCAGCAAGCTCTACCTCAAGCGTATGTCCGAAGTTGTAAACGTTACCGCGTTCAACAAGATGTCTTGTGACCGTCTCAATCACGGTAGGATAGGCGTGTCCAAGGATCATCGGTCCGTATCCCATTAGATAGTCGATATAGTCGTTGCCATCGGCATCCCAAAAATGCGCTCCTTTCGCACCTGCAATCATAACAGGTCTCGGCGGTTGGCTCTGCTTATGCGGTTGCCCGCCGCCGACCAGTGCAGCTCTGGCGCGCTTCTGCCATGCCAGTGATTTTTCAAAACTTCGTCCCATCCTAAAACCTCCAAGTTCGTGCTATAGCCCTACGAATTGACTCCAATTTCTTGCTATTTTATCACAATTTCGGATTTGACAGGAAAATTTCTTGAAAATTGCACAATTTTGTGGAATAATTAGACGCATCGGACGCTTGTAGACAGCCCTTTGGCAAGTTTCAAAAAAGAGGGAGGAACAAAAAATGGCAGAAGGTCTCTTGACAGATGCGCAGATGCGACACTTTATTGTGAACGGTTACGTCACCGTTACAACCGATCTGCCCGCACAGTTTCACGATGCAATCTATGAGAAGACGATGACCGTCTTTGATAAGGAAGGTAATCCCGGTAATAACCTCGTGCCGCGGATACCTGAAATTCAGAATGTCCTTGACGACCCAAACGTTGAAGGTGCTTTGACAAGCCTGCTTGGCGCGGATTACTACATGCAACCGCATCGCCATCCCCACTATAATCCACCCGGTAGCAAGGGGCAAGGGATGCACCAAGACGGTGGCAAACGCTGGTCGCATCATACACGTAGGTTACTCGTTTTCTATTATCCGCAAGATACTCCGTTAGAACTCGGTCCTACCGGAGTTGTCCCAATGAGTCACTACTATAGCACCCGTGAAGGCGCAGAGATTTCACCTGAACAACCTGTTGTTGGCAAAGCGGGAACAGTCGCCTTCGCAAACTATGACCTCTGGCACCGCGCTATGCCTAATAGTAGCGAAAAGAGGCGCTACATGATGAAGTTTCTCTATACCCGCATGTCGGAGCCGCAGGAACCGACGTGGGCAAATAAGGAGACCGATTGGGCAAACGGCTCTCTTGCAGGACCCGCAGAACATCAGAAAATGTTTCAACACCTCTGGAAATGGCATCAAGGAATTGAGGATGCTGACACGCACGAAACGCCGAACGGTGAGTCGTTATCGAGTTTAATCAGTGCGCTCAACAGCACATCGGAATCAATAGGATTGCAAACAGCTTATGAATTGCCCCGATTTGGAGAGGCGGCGGTGCCTGCGTTGGTGCAGTGTTTGCAAGATGAATCGGAGATGACACGTCGAAACGCTTGTTATGCTCTCAACGCAGTGGGAACCCCAGCAGTTGAACCCTTACGTGAGGCATTGAAGGATTCCTGTGAATACGTGCGTGATAACGCGGCGGAAGCACTCGGCGACTTGGGGATCAAGGCTGAACCCGCGGTGCCTGCGTTAGTCGAAACACTGGACGACCCTTCTGGTGCTGTTCGTTCGCGCACGATTGAGGCGTTGGGAACAACAAGCCAGTCGAGCTCAGTTGCTGTACCTCGGATTGTGAAGGCGTTGGAAGATGAAAGCCCTGGCGTTCGCCGGAATGCGGTTTTCGCCTTGGCGCGAATCGGTAGAGACGCACCCGGCGCGGTTGAAGGATTGCAAAATGTCCTGCTTGATGAGAATCGTTACGTACGTGGGGATGCCGTGCATGCACTTTATCGTATCGGAACACCCGCAGCGAAAACCGTGCTACTCCACTACCTCGAAACGACACGCTGGTGTCCGCTAACCTCAAAAGAGAGCACCTTTTAGGGGACCCAGCGTTCCCAATCACGGTAGGTGCGGTTTGTAACCGCACCGATTTCCTTTTAAGTAAAAAATTCCTCATTATACGGGCGGACATCTACTTCAAAAGTCCACGAACTCCGTTCCTGCTGTATCAAAGCCCAATAGGTATCCGCGATCGCATCGGGTTCAAGGAGCGGCTCGTTTTCTCTGAGTTTATAGCGTTGCCGTACCCCCGGTGTATCAATAACACCGTCGATAATGATGTGCGAGACATGGATACCCTGTGGACCGACTTCACGGGCAAGTGCCGATGCTAAGCCGCGTGTGGCATACTTCGCACTGCTGAACGCCAGCGCGCCTGCTCTGCCACGGACAGCAGATGTCGCACCCGTGAATAGTATATTCCCGCCACCTTTCTGAAGCATCCCCGGTACGACTTGTTTTGAACAGAGAAATCCACCGAGCGTACAAACGCGCCACGCACCTTCAAACGCTTCGGGTGTGAGATCGGCGAAACTCCCCCAAGCAGCGTTCCCTGCATGATTCACAAGGATGTCCGGATCGCCGAGTTCTTCTCGAATGCGTGCGAAACTTGCTGCGACTTCCTCGGCTTCGGCAACATCTGTTGGGATGGGTATGGCTTTACGACCGGATTCTCCCAATCTTGTAGAGAGGTTTTTTATGTAGGCGGATGAGCGTGACAGGAGGGCTACGTCGCAGCCTTCCTCTACAAATTTACGGGCGAGAGCAGCCCCTAAGCCAGGTCCCACACCCGCAATAACTGCTATTTTTCCCATAGTGATTCCTTTTTATGCTATCGTGAAACTTAAAATTAAAAAGACCTTTCAACATCTTGACGACTGAAAGGAACCTGCGTGAGCAGGTTTCCGACCTGACCGCTAACCGTTATTCATGTCTAAGCGCATCAATCGGATGGAGTTTGGATGCCTTCCACGCTGGATATGCCCCAAAAAAGATGCCTACCAACGCGCTGACAACAAAGGAGACCATGCCATATATCGGCGAGACAAGGGTTCGCCACTCCCAGAACGATGTCACCAATTCTGCACCACCGACGCCGACACCAATCCCAATGACACCTCCTATGACTGCAAGGCTTGTAGATTCGACAAGGAACTGAACGAGAATATCGGAGCGTTGTGCCCCGACGGCTTTGCGTAACCCAATCTCTTTCGTCCGCTCCGTCACAGAAACTAACATAATATTCATAATACCAATACCACCAACAACTAAAGATACCACGGCAATTCCCAAAATCAGATTAGTGAAGGTTTGGTTTGATTCTTCGAGTGTTTCCATGAATTCTGCTTGATTCCGAATGTGAAAGTCAAGTTCTTTATTTGGGGCAATTTCGTGTTGCTTTCGGAGGAGTTCGGTTACTTCAGTTTCTGCCGCTTCGAGAAGTTTATCGTCATTCGCTTGTATGCTAATACTTGATAGGTACTCCTCTCCGAAAACACGTTTCATGGCGGTTGTATACGGAATGAAAACTTGGTCATCCGGGTTTCGCCAACCGCTTGCCCCTTTTTCCTTCATAACACCTGCGACGTGGAAACCGACGTTCTTAATTTTTACAGTTTTGCCAACAGGGTCCACACCTTCAAAGAGGTTATCAACAACGGTTTTGCCAAGTACACAGACGCGTTCACGGTATCGGATCTCACTGTCTGTAAAGAACCTTCCGTTCTCAACTGTAAAGTTTGCCGTGACAAGATACGCCGGAGATGTCCCAACAATGGTCGTATTCACATTTCTGTTGAGATATTTCACTTGGGCACGGCTGCTAACTTCGGGTGTAACATAACCAAAAGTCTGTCCGCGCGCTTCTAATGCCTCCATATCTGCGACAGTAAGGCTTTTGCGCGCATCAGCAGAACCGCGTCCGCGGGTCCTGCTTTGCCCTGGACGAACAGCGAGAATGTTCGCACCGAGCGTTTGAATCCGTTCTGTAACGTCGGCTTTCGCGCCTTCTCCAATTGAAGTCGTCGTTATAATCGCCCCAACCCCGATGATGACCCCTAACATCGTTAACATAGACCGGAGTTTATTCGCCAATAAGGCACTGAATGCGTTTGTAAGACTCTCCAAGATACTCATAAGTATTTCCTCCTATGCCTCTGACCGCGGTAGGTGCGGTTTCTAACCGAACCGGATCTTGCGAATGTATTTTTCATGTCATTAGCTACACCAGCAAGCCGATTGATAAACCTATCGTCCACCACGGCCGCCGCCACCGGTCATTCGGCGCATTGTGGAAGCCGGATTCTGCATCATGCGTCGCCGCCAATCTTCACCACCGCCGCCACCCCCAGGTCCAGCACCCCCGATTACAACGGTATCCCCTTCGGCAAGCCCAGAAATGATTTCGATTTTGTCAAAACTGTTGACACCTGTCACGACCGGCTGTGGTCGTCCGGGTTGTCCGTCTGGTCCGATAATTCTCACCATTTTCCTGCCTCGCATATCAAGCACGGCTTCAGTTGGTAATGTGAGAATATCCATTCTGTTAACAGCCGAGATCTGGACGGTGGCGTTCATGCCGGGCTTGAGGAAGGGTATCTTTGTATCTTCGGTCTCTGCGGGTTCAGGTTGCGTTGGTGCTTCTACAATAGGTGCTTCTTCAAAGAAGCCTCCGAAAAGTCCACCCCAATCATCGTCAGGAGTCTCTTCTGCTTGTGCGACAGGTTGTTCCTCCGTCGGGGTCGCTTGTGTCGGAGCTTCTTGCGCATCAGGGCTTGACCTTTCGCTTGCACCACCTTCTGCCTGCCGTTGTTGACGCATCGCACGGAAACGTTCCCGCTCCTCCTCAGTCATATTTGCGAAGTCTGGACGGGCACCACCGCCTTGTCCTTGCCATCTGCCAGCACCTCTTACCGTGCCTTGCCGTGTGCTTGTCGCTTCCACGTTTTTCAACTCAGAGGTCACTTCAAACGTCGTCACATTCTGGATCGCTTGACCTTGGGGTGCAATTTTCAAGACTTCCCCTTGGAACGGCGTATCGGGATAGGCTTCGACTGTGATTGTTACAGGTTGCCCGATCTCTATCTTACCGATGTCGGTTTCGTCAACATCTGTCACAACATAGACGGTGTCGAGGTCAGCCATTGTGACAAGCGTTTGCCCTTCTTCTGAGGCAAGTGAGGAGAGACGTGAAGTGATTACCTGTCCCTCTTCAACCAATTTTTCAAGGATTGTTCCAGAAATAGGGGCTTTGATAACAGTATCGTTATATTCGATTTGACGAAGCTCCAGCTGCGTTTCACTCCGTTTGACCGATGAGCGTGCAGTCTCCAGGTCGCGTTCTTTCCGTTCAATTTGTTTTCGATTCGCCTCTGTGAGTTTCAAAGACTCTTCAGCCTGTACAATCCGTTGCTGCTGAAGTTCAATGTCCATATCTCGTGTGGCTTCAGCCTCTACGCGTTCTTTGGCGAGCGCGAGGTTGAATTCCGCCTTTTTAATATCCGCGCGCCCGAGTTCAAGTTCGGCTTCAGTGGCGGGTTTCTCTACCAATTTCAGGTTTTCCTCAGCGGATTTATATCGCGCCTCTGCCGATTTAAGCTGTGCCTGTGAGGATTCTAATGCTGCTTGTGAAATGAGCTCTTTCTCGTAGAGTGTTTTGTTCCGTTTATGCTCTGCTTGCACGAGTTCTAAGTTTGCTTTTTCTTGATCTAAGGAGGCTTGCGCCCGCCGCCTATTTTCATCCCGCACTTCATCAGATGTCAGCAATTTATACCGAATCTCAGCGATTTTGAGGCTGTTTTCGGCATCCATGACCCCGCGGGCATTTGCTATCTTTTCAAGCCGAATCTCCTCCTGCAGTTGGACGAGGCGTTGTTTCGCTTCAAGGAGAGATTCCTCAGCTTGACGAATCTGGATTGCCGATTGTTCTTTCTGGAGTTGGAGGTCAATTTCTGCCTGTTGCAAACGCGCTTGCGCAGATCGCAAATCCGCTTCAGCCTGCTCCAAGCTAATTTGGACGTAGGTGGTTTCAATAATCGCGATGATGTCATCTTGCTCGACGTAATCACCGGCATCAACATTGAGTTTTAGAATCTTTCCGCTCGCTTTGGAACTGACCTTGACGATATTCAACGGTTTGATAGTCCCCGTTGCGTCAATTGTGACCGCAATATCCCCCCGTTCAACGATTGCTGTTTTAACTGCTGATGCATCAGCATTGGCTGCTTCGTCTTTGGTTGCAAATACCATGCGTCCCACGACAACCGCGACCGCTGCAACCAGGACAGCCGCACCAACAATTGCAATAAGTTTCCATTTTCTTATTAGCATTATAGATACCCCTTCTAATAGTAAGACGCTAAATTATCTTTTCCCTTTCTTTCGCTCCGAAGAGTATGTGGCTGAAATATGTGCCGCTTTGCTAATTTAGTCAAATCGAAAAGAGAAAAGTTCGCTTTTTTGAAGGGTAGTTCTACAAACTCGGCATATTAACCGCACTATCCCGTCGTTCATGCATATTCTTTTCCATCGCTTCCGGGTACCGATCCGGCAGATGTGAGACCTCGTTGAGTTTTTGAAGTGCTTCGCCTTCAAGTCGCCACCCTGCTGCGCCGAGGTTATCACGCAGATGCTCCGTATGCCTTGCCCCAACAATCACTGAGGTCATTGCGCGTTGTTCAAGCACCCACCGGAGCGCAACTTGCGCAGGACTCCGTTCAAGTTCATCAGAGACATCAAACAGTGTTTGCAACGTCTCATCAGCGTTCTCAGCAAAATAGCGTTCCGGGTATGCCCAACCCTCTTCGGAGCGTGTTCCACCTTGCGTCCGTTCCCCCGGTCTGTATTTACCAGAGAGGAATCCACCCGCTAACGGACTCCATACAACGACACCCAACCCTTTAAGTTCACAGAGCGGCACAAGTTCTTGCTCTATATCTCGCACAACGAGGCTATACTGTGGTTGATAGCAGGAGAACTGTGTCCAACCGTTCGTATCGCTGAGCCATAACGCCTCGGATAATAGCCATGTTTGGTAGTTACTGCACGCCGTATAGCGTACTTTTCCTTGTCGAACCAGATCGTCGAGTGCTTGAAGCATTTCTTCTAATGGGGTTTGTAAATCAACGTGGTGGATATAGTAGATGTCTACATAATCCATCTGTAGACGTTTAAGGCTATCGTCAATCGCTTGCATGATATGGACGCGAGACATACCAGAGTCGTTGGGACCGGTACCCATCGGGTTGAAAAATTTGGTCGCTACGACCGCATCGCGTCGTCGTCCCTTGAGTGCCTTGCCAAGCAGGATTTCAGACTCGCCATCCGCATAGGAATTAGCCGTATCAAAGAAGTTCACACCTGCATCCAAAGCCAGATCCACCATCTTGTGTGATTCCGTTTCATCGGCACCGTGACCGAAGGTCATCGTCCCTAAACAGATTTCAGATACCTTGAGTCCACTTTTTCCTAATCTTCTATATTCCACGTTTACCTCCTTTTTATATTTTACACACTGCCCAACGGCACTGCTTTATTGGCGACCTCTAAAACCATGTCCAGTACATTGGTGACTTCAGGATCAATCTGTTCTGCTGGTAGATATTCAACTAAAGTATAATAATTTGTTTTTCGCATAAAATTCGTCATTTCCAATTTTTCAAAGAAAGCCTCGAAAAGTGGATCTAGGAAGTCGTCAGTCACTTTTATATCTGGAGACCATGGCGATTCTTGACGGAGTGTTACTCGGGCTTTTTCAATTTCCGTAATGATTTCCTCCATCGTAGTAGCCCAAGTATCCGAGAACAGAGGGCCTCCCGCTGCATTGCGTACCCAGCCAATTAACACTTTTTGGGTGGGAACAATGTAGTTCTCAATCTCGCGCCGCTGCCATGCATAGGTTATTAATCCAGGAACTTGCTGAAGCTGCCCAGTAATTCGATCAAGGAGACAGAATCCCACCAGATCTGGTTTTGCCTCTCGTAACGCATAAAAGTGCTTATGAGCTTTTCCTTGTCGGTTGCTGATGTCATAGGTATAAGGTGCTTTCAATATTTTTTGCGCGGGGTGATCGAGTTTCTCGGCAAATGCTTGCAAGATTGAGAGGTCTGTAGACCCTTCAAGATAAAGCACCCAACCCCTTTGCTGTGCTTGGTAATATTGTTCAAAATCAAAGTCTATAAGCGATTTAAGCAATTGACTGCCGCGATCGTTAATACGATGGGGCTTACCAAGAAATGCGATAACAGCATCGTCGCGCTTTACTGCCGCTCTGAGGACAACCTCAGAATGGCTGGCGGCAACGATCTGGCTCCCGTGTTCCATTGCCAAGTCTGTAAGGACCTGATAAATTTGCCGTTGCCGAAGGATTTCGAGGTGTGCATCGGGTTCGTCAAGTAATAAAACAGAACCCGGGTGTGTAGCAATGTAGGCAAGTAGTAGAAGCGTTTGCTGTAAACCGCGTCCCGATGAAGAAAGGTCTAAAGATACATTAGACGCTTCCCGATAACTCATCGTAATCTCTCCACGTCCCGGTATATAATCCGGTTTCTCAAGTTGTATGCCAAACAGATCGTTGATTTGCTTGCAGAGTCCTTTCCATTTTTCTTCATCTTGTGAAATTTGATAACAGAGATTCCGCAAAACCTCTGCTGTCCGTCCCTCTCCAATCCGGACATTGATTGCCCCTTGATCGAGTCGTGTTTCGTTGGATGTGAGTCCAGACATCGGGGGCAGGAAGGCAACAGAGAGGCGTTCCGCCTCTTCTGCGACAGGCATTCGAGCGGATACTTCCCCCTCTATTTCTGATGTTCTCAGTGGGCGACAATAAAAAGATTCCTGATTGGCATAATCAAACTCAAAACCACATTGCCATGCTTTGTTAGCGGTAACACCCTCCACAATAATATCTATACGGACGTTTTGAGTCCGTTGTCTACCCTCAACCCTTTTCACGTCGCGAACTTGCAAATCTCGCCAGAGCAATCGCGCATTCGGCACAGGAACAGAGATGAGGTCGAGCCGGTTGATGACAACACCCGGACGCTTTTCCGGGTTTGTTTTCCCTTTGCGGTTGTCATTCCACCGTTTGAGACCTATTTCCCATAAAGCAAGGGCTTGTAACGCTGTTGTCTTGCCGGAGTTATTCGGACCGATGAAGACGACCGGATTCCCCAATTCAATCTCAACTTCGCCAAAGTGTTTGAAATTACGGCAAATCAATTTTGTCAGCATCTTTGCCTCCGAATGCCATTATTTCTGTCAAACAGCGACAGTCTCACCTTCCGAGCGAAGCCCCGCCTCATAAACTTTCATCACTTCCAACGCAAACTCAAGCGAGCCTTGTTCCGCCGGTCTGCCCTCCAGAATACAATCACAGAAATACCGCATCTCCTGGTAGAAGCCTTGTGTGAAAAATGCTTTGTTTTCAAGCGTTCCCAGACTGTTTTGCGGTTCCCAGACAATCGCGCCGCTGTCAAAGCCTTCAGGCACATAACTCGTGCTACCGCTGTAATTGAAAGACACGCCGCGCTGGAGTACGACACGTACACCGTTCTGAATTTCAGCATGACACCCATCGCCGAAAAACTGATAGAGTTCCGAAGGCTGCCCATGTCTCGCACCATCAGCCAAATGGAAGTTGCCAATCACACCGCTTTCGTATTCCAATATGCACGCGCCGCCACCGCGCCTGCCTCTGTGAGCCGTCACATTTGCAACCTTCCCACCGACCGCGACGAGCAGCGACAACGGATGTACCCCATTTTGAAGCCAATTCGTATGTACCTTCTCGCGTAGGATACGTTTGCCATCGCTCGGAATCGTCATCGGATAGACCCCTAAAATGCTGCGTAAGGCACCGTATTCCTCTGTTGCAAAGATTTCGATAATCTTCTGCGTCGCGGGCATGAACGCCTTTTTGAATCCAACCACGACGACGCGATCCTTCCGGTGAGCGATCATCTCCGAAACTTCATCCGCAAACATCCCCGGCGGCTTTTCTAACCAGACATGCATCCCCGCATCCAGTGCCTCACACGTCAATTCGGGGTGCAGACGCGGCGGTGCACACAAAAAAACAGCGTCCAATTCTTCGCTCTCAAACATCTCTGCCATGTTTGGATAAAACGCATCAACACCGTACTGCTTGGCAGTGATACGCGCACGCTCGATATCAAGGTCGCACAACGCCTTCAGCCGTACCGGAAGAAAGGTCATTGTCGGTAGTACATTCCGATACCCGTGTGAACCGACCCCCACAACCGCAACATCTAACCGCTTCTCAAATTCTCTCTGATAACTCATAACCTACTCCCCTGAAAGCACACTATCAAGATATGCATCCAGGTCTCTTTTCATCTTCTGCAATTCGCCTTGGTCAATGTACATCATGTGCCCTGCCTGATAGTAAGCCATTGAGATGTTGTCCTGTAAGGATTTATCGAGTCCAAGGTGACTAAAGGTATACTCTGATGCCAAAAACGGTGTTGCCAGATCGTAATAACCGTTAGCAACAAAGACCTTTAGCGCAGGGTTGGTCGTCATCGCCTTCCGAAGCGTATCCGCAACGTTGACGTATTCATTCTGGTGATCGCCATAGTCCCATGGATGCACACGCCTGCTCAAGATTTCATACGGAAGGTCAGACGCAAATTCCAGTTCATCACGGACGTAGTAGTTGAGCATTGCCGTGTATGCGCCTTGAACAACTGCTGAACTGGGGTCGTATTCATACATCTCACCTGCGGAATCCCGATCAATACCTTTGTAGCGACTATCGAACCGTCCGACTGTGCGATCTTCGTCTCGGAGAAGCTCCTTGCAGAAACGGGCGATGTTAATGCGCAAGTCCGTCCGCTCAATATATTCAGCACTCAACCCAGTATATTTCACGAGTTGTTGCGTAATGTTAGCACGTTGGTCAGCAGGTAACGCACTCCCTTGCATCAGAGCCGTCGTGTAATCGCCCATTGCGAATACTCTGACCTCGTCCATAAAGGACTCAAGTTGGACATCCGCTTCCAATTTACCGTGATACAATGCCGTCGCTGCATAAGTAGGCAAATAGAGGATATACGGCAGATCGTTTCCAGGTGCAAACCGGATCGTCTGAAAATTCAGAACGACCGAGACGAGCATAATACCGTTGAGATAGGTACCGTGCCGTTCCTGCAGGTAACCGGAGAGTCCACTGGCGCGCGTCGTTCCGTAGCTTTCGCCAATGAGGAACTTCGGTGAACCCCAGCGTTTATAGCGTCCCAAATACAGCAGGATAAAGTCTCCCACAGACTCAATATCCTTCTTGAACCCATGAAACTGCTTTGCCTCTTCCCCCGGTACTGCTCTACTGAAACCCGTACTCACAGGATCAATGAAGACCAGATCCGTCTTGTCTAAAATGGAGCAGTCGTTATTCTTGAGTTCGTATGGAGGCTGTGGCAGTTCGCCGTCATCGTCAGGTTTCACACACCGCGGACCTAACACACCCAAATGTAGCCATACCGACGAAGATCCAGGACCTCCATTGAAGGAGAAAGTTATTGGGCGTTCGGACAAATCTTCTACATCATCGCGGGTATACGCAATAAAAAACACCGACGCTTTCGCTTTCTCACCTTCCTTATCGACTTCCTCTTTTAGCACAAGTGTCCCCGTCGTCGCGGTATAACGAATCTCTTCACCGTTAATCGTAACGCTGTGATGTGTAACCGAGAGGTTATCTTCGGGGGTAGGTGGGTTGTTCTCTTCAGCTGAACTCTCTTCAGAGGTCTGTTGTTCTTTTTCACTCATATTAACTTTTCCTCCGTACTTTTTTATTCCCAAGACTTAAGCACACTACCGCATAACCGCATTATAGCACATTTTACAGAAACGGGTGTGACAAAAATCAATGGAACGAAAATCAAAACCGAAAACGAATTGACTCATTACTCCAAACCTGTTATGCTATTTTCATGCCAAAACTCAACCTCAAACCCAACCATAAAGCAATCCGAGACTACTATGCTACGCTGCAACAGTACGACAAGCACGCCATCACACACGAAGGTGCCGTCAGCGCGCCTTTTGATACACTCCTACAAGCTTGTGCGAAACAGGTCAACGCCACACTCGTCCCGCAATATCGTATGCAGGCACCAGAAGGCAACCGCATTGTCATTGACGGTGTTGTCCTTGACGCTTATGGACTCCCATTCGCGTACTGGGAGGCAAAAGATACAGATGATGACCTCATCAAAGCCGTCCAAGACAAATGTGACGCTGGCTATCCGCTCGACAATACCCTCTTCCAAAACCCAACGCGCGCCATCTTATACCAAAACGGACAGGTCGCACTGGACACCGACATCACCGAACCCGCGCGTCTGATTGGCGTACTCCAATATCTATTCACTTATACCGCACCCGCACTCGACAATTGGCAGACAGCCGTCTCGGATTTCAGGGAACATGTCCCAGACCTTGCAAATAGGCTAAAGGAACTCATTGAAGAACGCCACGACACCGATACAGCGTTCAAGAAGGCGTTCACCGATTTTTACGAAACCTGCCGCACCTCCATTAACCCAGACCTTTCACAAGATGCCGTTGAAGAGATGCTCGTTCAACATATCCTCACCGAACGCATCTTCCGTACGGTCTTTAACAATTCCGCCTTCACCCGCCGAAATATCATCGCACGCGAAATTGAAAACGTTGTGGATGCCCTAATCCGAGAGGCGTTCAGTCGTGAAGAATTTCTCAAACCCTTGGATCGGTTCTACGTGGCAATTGAGCAGGCATCGGCACTCTGTAAAGACTTCTCCCAAAAACAGCACTTCCTCAACACCTTTTACGAGAAGTTTTTTCAAGGGTTCTCCGAAGATGTAGCGGATACACACGGTATCGTCTACACGCCACAACCCATCGTAGATTTCATGGTGAAGAGTGTCGAACATATCCTTGATACCGAGTTCAATCGGTCCCTGTCGGATACCGGTGTGCATATCATCGATCCATTTGTTGGCACGGGTAACTTCATTGTTCGACTCATGCAGGACATCCAAGGCACGACGTTAGAGGCAAAATACCGCCATGCGTTGCATTGCAACGAGGTGATGCTTCTGCCCTACTACATCGCCAGCCTGAACATTGAACAAGAGTACTTCCGTCGGACGGGTACGTATCTGCCGTTTGAAGGGATAGTGCTTGCCGACACATTTGAGCTGCTTGAGCGGCAGCAAGGCGAACTCTTCACACGTGAAAACACGGAACGGGTTGAGAGACAAAAGGCGGCGGATATGTTCGTCGTCATCGGTAACCCGCCTTACAACGCGTGGCAGGTGAACGATAGCGACAACAACAGAAATCGGAAGTATGAAACAATGGACGCGCGAATCACAGACACCTACGCTGCAGATTCCAAAGCGACACTTAAGAGTGCCCTCTACGATCCATACATCAAAGCGATTCGATGGGCATGCGACCGTATTGAAGACGAAGGCGTTGTTGCCTTTGTGACGAACAGCGGATTTCTCGAGGGTTTGGCATTTGACGGGATGCGAAAACACCTATCGGAAGATTTCGACACGATTTACGTTCTGGATCTGGGTGGCAACGCACGGAAAGGATTAAAGATTTCCGATGCAAATGTGTTCGGAATTCGGGTTGGTGTGAGTATCAATTTGTTTGTCAAGAACAAGCAGAACCCATCAGAAAAACCCAATATCTTTTATTATCGGACCGATGATTTGTGGAATAAGGAGAGAAAGTTTAATTTTCTGAATGAACACCAACACATAGGAACCATAGAATGGAATCCAATTCAACCGGATAAACAGTATGCATGGTTAACCGAAGGGCTCCACGCCGAATTTGATACGTTTATCCCGGTGGGAACGAAGGAAGCGAAAGCAGCAAAGGGCGAAACGGCGGGTGTGATTTTCAAAACCTATAGTGCAGGTGTTAAAACAGGTCGCGATGCTTGGGTTTACAACTTTAACCGAGATGTCCTTAACGAGAACATTCGGGGAATGATTGGCACTTACAACGCAGAGGTGGATAGGTGGAATCGTCGAGAAAACCAGCGGGTGAATGTCAATGATTTTGTGATTTATGATGACACAAAGATTAAATGGGATCGGGAATTACGTCAACACTTGCAACGGGGCAGACCTGCTGAATATGCAGAAAACAAGGTGCGCAATACACTTTACCGGCCCTTTACAAAATCAAACCTATTTTTTGATCGCGTTCTCAACAATTGTGTCTATCTGTTTCCGTCTATTTTTCCTATACCAGAGACTGAGACAGAAAACCGGGTGATATGGCTTAAGGTTGGGAAAGAATTGCCGATGTTTTCACTAATGGCAAACCAGATTCCAGACTTACTGCCACAGAGCGGTTCCCAATGTTTTCCCTTCTATACCTATGCCGAGAACGGCACGAATCGACAAGAGAACATCACGGATTGGGCATTGGCAGAATTCCAAAACCATTACGACGACAACACCATCACCAAGTGGGACATTTTCCACTATACCTACGGACTCTTGCACCACCCTACCTATCGTGAGAAGTATCAGATGAACCTCAAGCGCGATCTGCCGCATATCCCCTATGCCGAGGATTTCTGGGGATTTGCCAACGCAGGCGCGCAGTTAGCAGACCACCACATCAACTACGAATCCTGCCCGAAATACGATAAATTAAAATACATCGAGACCCCCGATACCCCGATAGATTGGCGCGTTGAGAAGATGCGATTGTCCAAAGATAAAACGCATCTGAAATATAACGATTTCTTGACGCTGGCGGGTATCCCCCCGGAAGTGTACGACTATCAGTTAGGCACGCGTTCTGCATTGGAATGGATTGTAGATCAATATCGTGTCAAGACTGACAAACGGAGTGGGATTGTGAACGACCCGAACCGGGTGGGGGAGCCGCTGTATATCGTAGATCTCATCGCCCGCGTTATCCATGTAAGTTTACGGACAGTGGAAATTGTCAAAAACTTACCTGCCTTGTAGGTTTTGATTCCATTCTCTGCTGGAGAGGTTTCCTAACCTCGCCTATGCTTGTCTGAATCGCGGATTTATCGGATTACACAGATTACGCGGATTTTCATAACTTTTTTGTTTGATCTCCAGCCCGCGAAGGGAGGCATCTGTGTAGAAACATGTGTCGCCAAAAAACAAAGCTCCAACGGGGCGAAATGTGTATAGAAACGCGTCCTCCAGTATCTTCAGCTCCAGCGGGGCGAAATGTGTATTGCAATTAACTTCAACCGTTATACCCATCACTCGCCATACTCGTCACTTGGAAAATACTTTTGAAATTCCGGTTTTATCCGATAGACAGTATCACAATAACCTTCCAAACCGACCTCTGAAGCAGGCACTACGTCCGTGTAATCCTCTATCGCCTCCGTAATTTTAGGTTCAACTACTATATCGTCGCAGGCAAACATAATTGCGAGGTTGTCAAGGAGTGAGGCAATTACGGGGTCTGTTCCTAACTGATTTGCGATATTTTCATACTTATCAGTATTCATTTGATAATGAAAGTTCGCCTCGTTCCAAACAGAATAAGGTAGGATTTTCTTTGGGTTTTCACTTTCCTCTATCGGTTCGGTTTGGCAACAATACCGCGGCACGTTACCATAAAACCCTCTTACATCAGACTTTTGCATGTGGCATTTTGGACAGAGAGCTTGCAAGTCCTGAATACTTTCTTCACCCAGCGTGTCATAGTGCAAATGGTGGACTTGGGTTGCCTTTCTGTAGCACCCGCCCTCACACTCGCACTTATGTTTACATGCCTCTAATTTTTCCTGCCGTTTCGCTTTCCACTCTTTTGAACGCATATATTTCTGATAATTTACCACTCGGATTTCTCTCCTTTTGATTTACACAATAAGTAGTTTTGGGATGAAATTATGGTTATCTAAAACAACCTACCGAAAACAATACTGATTATACCGAAAACAATAGTGGCAACAAAACCCATTATGCCAACAAGAATACCAATTATAGCAAGTTTGTGGGTAGTCGTTTTTGGTGGGTTTTCCGGCCCTGTAATTCTTTTCCATAGGTTAGAGGCTGTGGTTTTAACCTGTATGCACCATATTATTGGGAATGTCATTTTAGGGTTTTTGTTTACCCACTTTTTTCTTCTGTAGCCAAACAATGTATAACCTGTTATTTTTTCATATCTTTCCCTGTTTATACACGTATAACGCCATTTTTTTCGGAATTTTAGAGACTCCTGGGAATCCGCCTCTGATCGTCTAAAATATCTGTTATTCGGATATAGCCATAGGTGGTCAAAATCAGCGTAGGTTTCAATATCTGTACGACGATTATTAATGGCATAGGTTGTAACCCCACTACGAGTTTCCGGCTCAACTATAAATACAGAGCATTCTATTTGGTCACCTATTTCTAATGCCTTGCTAAGAGAAAGGCACTTGTTTATACTACCTCTGCGATAGTCCTCCTTTGTTATCTTTTCAAATTCGCTATGGAAGTCGGTGGGATAACGGTCGGGACTTATGTAAATCCTTACTTCTTTTGAAATCTGAATATCACTTAGTGATAGGTGTTCAACGCTATCGCTTGTGACCGTAATTGTAAAATGATAACCTACGAGTGGTTCTGTAACATAACCAGTTGTACTGCCACCGGAAATTAGGGCCACCCCCTAAGGCAAGATTGTGATATACTAACAATCTACTCGAAAGGAGGATTCCGATGGCGAAACGAACGAGATACACACCCGAGTTTAAAGCGGAGGTCGTTCTGGAGGCACTCCGCGGTGAAACTTCGCAAGCAGAAGTCTGTAGACACCATAACCTCAGCGAACAACAGCTGTCGAAGTGGAAACAGCAAGCGATTGAAAACTTTGCGTCTCTGTTTGGATCCAAGGATAAAGCGTCAGCGGCGGATGCGTCGCGGATCGCTCACCTTGAGCAACTCGTTGGGCGTCTCACGGTCGCCTTAGACATTGAAAAAAAAGCCGCGAAGTGGTTGACCTAACGGCATCAAAGAAACGAGAAATGGTGGAAAAAGTGCACAATGCTTCTTCATATTCGATTCGACAGATTTGTAAAACCCTCGGCTACAACCGGAATCTTCTCTATTATCAACCCAAGAGCGACCCTTCTCAAGAGGGACTGCGAACGAGAATAGAGGAGTTAGCGGCGACCTATCCAACATACGGATATAGACGTATCACGAAGCTGCTGGTGGCTGAAGGATACACCGTTGGGTATAAGCGCGTCACCCGGTTGATGAAAGCAGCCAACCTCTTGGTGGCTGTCAAACGGGCGTGTCAAACGACCCACTCCGCTGAGAGTCGGCAACCGTGGCAGAATCGCCTGAAGACCCTTGATATCTGCCGATGCGATCAGGTCTGGGTGGGTGATATCACCTACGTCCGACTCAACAGACGCTTCGTCTATGTCGCTCTGCTCATGGATGTCTTCACGCGCATGATTAGAGGGTGGAATCTCAGTCAACACTTGACGCAATCTTTGACCTTGCACCCCTTAGAGCAAGCTTTAGACGACGGGGTTTGTGAGATTCATCACTCTGATCAAGGCGTGCAGTATCTTTCAAATGCCTATATCTCACTGCTGAAGCAGCATGGCGTTGAGATTTCGGTAGCGCACAGAGGGCGCCCTTGGGAGAACGGATACGCAGAACGGTTGATCCGCACCCTCAAGGAAGAAGAAGTCCACCTTAACGACTATCAGAACATCCACGAAGCGAGAGATCGCATCGATCATTTCATCACACAAGTGTATCATCTCAAACGCCCACATTCGGCGTTAGGGTATTTGACACCTATGGAATTTCAGCAAAAAAACTTGTCTTAACTTTAGGGAATTGTGGCCCTAATAAATGGTGGCACTACAAGTAATATCTATTTGCATTGTTTTACTCTAATATAGATTCTGGTTCCAAGACCTCACGAATATCCTCAAAGGCTGCCCTAATGTTTCCTTTTGGAAATGAGATATATGTAATTCCGTGAATGTTACTAAAATCCTCACAACCTTCCTCGAGTAAAATGATTGCCCTTTCATAACCAAGTTGAGCTTGAAACAACCCGATTTCATGAATCACGTTACTACGAGCGTGTAGCGTGCCGTCGGTATGTTCGTCCTCACCTGTCATAATAAGAAATGCCATACAACACGATTCCAGCATTTCTTTGAGACGGTCACTGGTGATTTTACCAGCCTGTGGAATACGATTGAATTCTTCGTAAGGAAGCCCTAATGTATTCTCTAAAAAATCCTTAAGTTTTAGCCACTCAAGTGAACCGCCATGCCCAATAAAGTATTTTGTTTGGTTATTGGGAGTGATATTCTGATCCGTATTTAATGATAAATCCACAAGTGAATCCCTATTTATAGATCTTGCGATTGTTTTAAGGGCATTTTCGGCTTCTTCTTTACTTGTAAAACCGTATACATATTGATCAGGAATCATGTCAACAAAGTGCCTATCACTGGTCTGCATAATACAGATTGTAGTGCATACGCGTATTTAGACCACAATTTCGCAAAGTTAAGATAAGGTTTTTCGTTGAAATTCGATAGGTGTCAGATACCCTAACGCCGAATGCGGGCGTTTCTGGTGATACACCTGTCTGATAAAATGTCCGATGCGATCTCTCGCCTCGGTGATGCTTTGATAGTCATTGATGTCAACTTCCTCCTCTTTGAGCGTGCGGATGAGTCTTTCGGCATATCCGTTCTCCCAAGGCCGTCCGCGGTGTGCCACGGAAATCTCAACGCCTTGTGCTTGGAGTGTTGCGATATAAGCGTTTGAAAGATACTGCACGCCTTGATCGGAATGATGAATCTCACAGACGCTGTGGCAGAATGCTTCTTGGAGCGGTTTGAGCGTCAGAGTTTGGTTCAAGTGTGGACCGAGCTGCCACGCTTTGATGATTCGGGTGAAAACGTCCATGAGCAGTGCGAGATAGACGAAGTGTCTCTTGAGACGGATGTAGGTAATATCAGCCACCCAGACCTGATCTGCATGAGAAATCTCAAGCGTTTCGATCAGGTTGTGCCACGGTTTATCCCCCTGAAGCGATCTTGTTGTTCGACAGACACGCGTGACGGAGACGCGGAGATGATTTTCTCTCATCAACCGGGCGACGCGTCGGGTCCCAACAGTGTATCCCTGACGCACCAAGAGCTCTCGGATACGCCGATATCCGTATCTCGGATACGCGCCAGCAAGTTTCTGAATTTCAGCGAGAAGCACCTCTTCAGACGGATCCGCTTTCGGCTGATAATAGAGACTGCTCCGGTTGACACCGAGGATACCACAAATATCTCGCACGGAATGCTCCTTTTGCAATGCCGATATGAAGCTTCGCTTTTCGGATAAGGTTAGTCCAACTCCGTCAATAGTTTTCGCAATAAGTATTTTTGGACACACGAAAAGTGCCGTGGACCTTGATAAATA
>JAPPII010000008.1 GCA_028820845.1 Candidatus Poribacteria bacterium | reverse complement strand
TCATAATTTAAGCAAGAGTTACAATTCCAAATCCGATTTTTTGTAATTTTTTTATCTAATTTTGGTTTCAGGCATGATTAGTCCCGCCAAATCGGGCGATGTATCGGTCGGTGTGCGATGCTGCCCCATACCCCCTGTCTGTGTTTGGAAAACGCTGATGTGGCGTGGTGTGCGTGTGCTTGGGATATGGCTGAAATTGCCCCTTTGTGCGTGCTGGTGTGTGGATTTGAACTACTTAAAAGGTAGATTTTGGAAAGTTGACCATACTATCAACCAATATGTCAAAAGAATATCACCCATCACCCAAAAATCACCGATTTTATTAACGAAACGATAAAAAAATACTTGACATTTTACTTGGGATATGATATAATAAACACAGCAGAACGCCCACGCGCCAACGCTGGGCAAAATAGATAAAATAAGGGAATAAGTGGATTACGGGACGCGTCCTTCGGGGCGCGTTTTTTTATGGAGACAATATCATGACCTATAAGCGAATGTTATTCGGCGTGATCCTTGCCTGTGCGTGTCTTGCTTCGGCATTGACGGGCTACGGGTATGAGGTGATCCCAAATGTGCGTATGTTGAGCGGTGGGAGTGCTTTATTGCTCGGTGGTTCTTCACTGGGGTGTATCGTGCTTTTTATCGTTGCTTACCATGTAGATAAGCGAAAGTAATCAATCAGATCGACGCGTCCTTCGGGGCGCGTTTCTTTATGGAGGTATTACATGGACATCAAAGCGAGAGTAAGGGCAATGGACGACCAAGAATTGACGCGTTTTGTTGATGCTTTTGATCCCGTTCTATCAGGTGCGGGCATTGGAGAGAACGAGGCGTTTCAACTAATGGCAGAAATTGAAGGCGTAGCGGTCGCAGAATACCGCGCCAGAGGCTTGGCAAGCACAGGGAGCAGTAACCCACTTGGCGGGCTTGTAGATGAGCAACAAGCGGGCTATATCGCTTAAGGGAGATTGACCCATGAACACATCACGATCACGAGAAAAAGGCTTCGCCAGCGGGGACGCGGTGGCTGTCAATGAAAACGGCTTCCAAGTCACAGGCGTTGTGCAAGAGGTTTATGATGATGTCGTAGAGGTTGAGTATTTAGACGAATTCGGCATTATGGACTTGATGGAGTTTCACGAAGATTTTGTCGAACCTTTTAAACCGATTTCTTAAACGGACAGGCGCGGGAAAGCACCCCGCGCCTATCCTTAACGTAGTGGGTTCACTACAGAGGATATTATATCATGACGATAGAACTATCGCAAGAACGCTTTAGAAACGGCGTAGGCGATTTTGATATTGGACACATCTTATTTGACACACAAACCCAGCGACAAGTTGAGATCGTCAAGTTTTCGGGCTATTCGGAGATTGACGAGGAAACAGGCGCGGAACACGAGCAGATCAGCGTGCATTTCGGTGGTGTTTCTGATGACTTGAACGGACTGATCGACTTTGAGGACTTGGAGCGTGCAGTTTATAGAGATCGGACTTTTGAGCCGATCGCGCCAGATTGGTTTGTTGACGAAGTTAACGGCGAACTGGACGACTCGAACACACAGGCAGCCGAGAAGGAGCAAATCAAGAGCGATCG
The DNA here is from genome assembly GCA_028820845.1 of Candidatus Poribacteria bacterium. NCBI lineage: Bacteria > Candidatus Poribacteria > Candidatus Poribacteria bacterium. The sequence goes on along the minus strand of JAPPII010000008.1, from coordinate 18,837 downwards.
CGAACTTGGCAAAAAGCAACTTCGCGAAGCGGTTGGCACTCTCACGACGCGCCCAGTTGAGCATTACACCGATCAAGAACTCTTTGCGAAGGTCAGCGGCGCGCCGTTATCTATCGCTGAAGATATGCTAAACGCCTATGAGGGCAACCTTGCACGCATGGCAGGCAGCACACCCAAGCAGATGCAGAAGATCGCAGGGATCGGCAAATCACGCGCCGAGAAGGTTATCGCGGCGTTGGAGTTAGCGAAACGCCTTGCGCGGTTCCACGCCACGAAGGAGAAGATCACATCGCCTGCCGATGTTGCCGATCTGATGATGTCCAAATTAAGGTATCTTCAGAAAGAGGTTGTCGTTGTTCTCGCACTTGACACAAAGGGGGGCGTGACCAGCACAGGCAAAGCGGGCGATATAGCGGGCGATCTGAAGTGGGGCAAGATGATTGCCGACTCTCAAGTTTTTGAAGGCACGCTTAACGCCAGCGTATTCCACCCGCGCGAAATCTTTAGATTTGCCATTGAGGAGAGCGCGAATTCGATCGTGCTTGTCCATAACCACCCATCAGGCGACCCACAGCCGAGCCAAGAGGACATCAGGGCAACGAAGCAGCTCATCGAGGCGGGCAACCAGATCGGCATCAAGGTTTTGGATCACATCATCATCGGAGACGGGATATTTGTTTCTCTGAAGGAAGAAAATCTAATCTGACAATGAGGCAGGGGCGCGGCGACGCGTCCCTTATTCACAATGAAACGCGAATTCATACGCAACGGCATTGCCTATGCGTTGAAAAAGGTTGTTGTGAATTTAGAGACAGGACACGAAGGAAAAACCTATCTCGCGCCGATTTCTAAAACACTGGAAGCCGAAATTCAATTCGCATCAGATGTAACGGATATGTGCATCACGCTGGATTGTTATTATCAAGGTGTCGGCGATTTCAAGGCACTACGGCAACACAAATTCTATCCAACGCGGAAATGAACAGGACACAGGACACACGAGGGCGGGGCGGCGCGAGTCGCCCCGATTTCACGATGAAAGAATTGATTGTTCTTGAAGTCGATGTTGATGAGTTTATTGTTGTTTCTGGTGAACGCATCGAGACCGAGACCGACCCGAATTTTTATCCGTTTGGACACGCCGTGACGTTGCGTTTGTGTTCAGAGGACGCGGCACGCATCGGAGAAGAGATTATCACGGTGTCAGAGGCGGAAATCTTGCAAGATTGTGAACTCCCGAAAGCAACGGAATTGCCCGCGGAGGTGTCCGATCCTCGTGATCGCGCCACTCCAGCGGAGACACAGACCAAAACAGGGCAACTTACATTTTTTGGCGATACAGAGGCGCAGCCGACACTTTTCTAACACACACGACACAAAGGAGATTTGTTTTGACTTACTTACTTTTGGCGATCTTTTTCATGCTCACGACAGGCGTTGTCTTATCGCGGTATGAATTACACAGGACACGCCGCGCCCGTGTGGAACACCTACGGAAACGGGCGCGCCGATGTGTCCACCGCGAAGACGACTAACACACAGGACACAACACGGAGGACGGGGCGCGGTGACGCGTCCCGTTATTTTATGCTACCTGCTGATGTTTCAAATCGGGCGTATGACACAGAACCGTATCACGTGACAATTGAAATTTACGCTTTTGATATATTCAATAACGGCGTAAAGACACAGGACACAATATTGTTAAAGGGTGTGAAGATGGACACAGCGAAACGCAAGGCACACCAGCGGGCGAAGGAACTCGATTTTAAGGCAGATGGTGCATGGTGTGAGGTGTGCAGCACCTATTCCACCCGTAAATATAGAACGATAGCAGGAGCGCGCCGCTTGGTTGTGCTGGAGCGTTCCTAACAACGAAGGACACAACACGGAGGACACACGGGGCGCGGTAACGCGTCCCGTTATCTTATGCGACATGCTTTTAATTGTTTCTGTTCGCGCTGTGCAGCGCAGCGGATACAAACCCGAAACGATGCTTTTAGAAAAGAGGTTCTAACCAACCCCGACATCAATAACAAGGGTGGTCGGTGTTCGGTGACACAAGGTGTGCATAGCCTGCCCCCCGACGCGCTGATGGCGGTTTTGTTGGCAGTTCGGAATTACGACACTTTTGATCCCGAAGATGACCCCTACGGCGAACATGATTTCGGGGTGATTGAGTTGCCGAACCTGCCAAAAATTTACTGGAAGATCGACTATTACGAGGACGCGAACATGGAATTCGGCACAGAGGATCGCTTAAACGCGTATCGGGTGCTGATGGTGATGTTGGCGGACGAGTATTAGGAGGAACAATGTATATCCGAATTTATGATAAAGACGAAAAGGGTGTTCTGCACCCTTCCGTCCCTCTGAAAGAGGTTAAAGGTAAAAATCCGTCCTTACATGCTGCAAAGATACAGGCAGACAGACACGCGAAATCGCTTGGGTTGTCGCCTGTTACGCGGCAGTGGGGCAGGAAACTGACATTTATTCACAAACCGCTTGCATGGCGTGTTTACCGAACCGAGAAGGGCGCGACGCGGTTTATTGTGATCACAGGACGCGATGATAGTTGTTACCACTACTGGGTGCAATCAGGACACGCGGATCGTGGCGAATTCTGTTCGCGTTGCTTAATCTACAAAGACGCGTACACGGAGCAGAAAACCGAGCGAAAGGCTTTTCTGAAAAAAGCACAGCAAGCCCTTGATTTCCTATGGGGTATTGAGTTCGACCAAGAATATGATGACCCCACCGACACAAAGGAGTTTTGGGAACACTATAACGAGGCTTTTGGTGTCATGCACGCGCTGCTGGGCATGTATAAACAGGATACACACTAACACACAAATAGGGCGCGCCGCTCGGCGCGTCCACTACCGGAAGGATAAAAAATGGGTTATTTTTACGAAAGCAAAGAATTGCGGTCTACCTATGAGACGCAAGAAAAAGTTATGCAAATCGTCAGGGCTTATTTGCCGTCTCTACAGGACTATCAAAAACTCGGACACTCGCAAGCGGAAGCCAAACAGCACAAAGAAGCAAAGTTCAATCAGGACACCGACCTACTGGTTACGTTGGGTGCTGCTTTGCGGGATTGCCTACGCGTCCACATAGACAAAGCGGTTTTAGCGTCTTTTATTGACGATATTATTAACGGCAACATTGAGAACATAGAGGACACGCTCACCACACTGGAGGACTCACAGAATGCGGATTGTTAGGCATAAAGGCAAGGATATAAAGATTATATCGCGTGAAGTTGCAAAGCGGTATGTTCGGCGGTTCGGTGGTGAAATTGCTCACTTGACACTGCTCGCCGCGGACGGACTTTATGATACCCTTCGCGATCGCAACGATACCCGAATCGCTGTAATTAGCGATTAATGGAGGCTTCCAATGAATCAGCAAGAGATAAGGAACAGAATAGCAACCCTTGAAAGTGAACGGCAAGGGGTGATAAGGGAATGCAAAGCGCGTAATGAATGGTGCAAGAAAAGTGGCATCAAAGACCCAAGCCGCGACAAAGAGGTTGCAAGGTTATCAATGCTCTCGCATAGTATCCACTCGGATATATCTTTTCTGAAAGGTCAACTCGTAGATAAATAGGAGATTTTAGCATGAAAAAACGGACGTTTGAATGGGATAACGATTTTGATGAATGCCGCGCGGAGGCGGACGCAGGCAAGTTTGATGCGGAATTGGCGATGTTCGTTGGCAAGCGAATGTATCAAGCGTATCGGCTCGAAAGGCTTTTTGATAAACCTTTCAAAGTCGGTTGGTCGATCTGCACATCAACCACGTTTGATCTACTCTGGGCGAACAACCTAAAAGTTAAGCATCTCTCGGAACGCGAAGCGAAGGTTCTATTCCTTGCTGCCAGCGATGTGTTTCATCAGTTAGAGTTCGGCGGACGGACGGAATTGGAGAAACGCGAAGATTTGAAGGCGCGCATGATCCGACTTTCCGAAATGTCTGCGGAAATCACGCTACATGTTGAAAAACTTACCGATAATCCCGACGCGCAAAACGCGCTAAGCAGAGAATATCAAACGCTATTCATGGAAACCCTACGGATTCACGGAGGCTAAATAAATAAGGATAGGGGGCGGTAACGTCCCCTAATTTCATAAAATGGAAACTTACAACCACTCAACCCTGATTGACATTTATATCTGTCAACTTCAACCGAATACATACGATATTGACCACTACGTTGATCAGTTTTTGGATACCTATTCAAGTGAAAAGTTCCCAAAGAGAATTGATGGGCATGTATGGGATTTTTTTCTCGCAACAACACAAAACTGGATCGCTGCGGATGTTAATGATTGGCTGAAGACAAAGGCAGAGAATATCGGACGGCATATCGCGATCAGAGTGCATTATCCGAATACATACAAGTATCGCGTGTTCTCTCCGCATTTAGAGGACAGGGAGGACAATTAACATGGATTACCAAGCAACCTTAAGATCTTATACGTTCCTTGAAGGGTATAGCAACACCTATAAAATTATCTCTGCGGACACAGAGGCACACGCGAAGCAACAAGCGACGCGCTGGGCAAATAGCGTGCTACCTGATACCTTCCAAACTACCAAATGGCGAGCGGATTGCAACGGCGACCTCATACGCAAATCTGACAAAATGAAAAGTGAAGCGGGTCACCGCGATTTTATTATACTCCGACGCGTTTATGGCGCGTCGGAGGAACAGGAGGAACAGGAAATTCTGACACCGACCGAGAAACTCAAGGCATTACGGCAGACAGCGAAAGCCGTATCAGATGCCCTTGGCAAGGTTGTATCCTATGACGATGACACAACCAACGCCTTGCTTGATGAAGCCGAAGGACACGCCGTAACGATATTGAAAACGATACACGATAGTAACCACGAGGACGTGATGCAGGCGGTCTATTATCAGATGACAGGTGAAACCCTGTAACACCAAACAGGGCGCGTCCACTTCATAAGGAGATTTCTTAAATGTTATCGGCACACTACATCAATCTATCAACTGGGCGCGTCGGCGAAGCGTTCCCGATCTGTGAAGACTGCTTTGAGCAGGTCTGCGCGAATTTGCCTTTCCAGTTACCGCAGTTAGAGATTTACAAGTTAGGGGATCACGAGGACAAAGGGGCGATCTGTGAAGAATGCAACCAACCCTTTGAGGACATTCTCGACGCGGTGATCCTTCATAAACTCGCAAACGGATAAGGCGGTCATCAGGACACGCCACTGCGTCCGTCGCGATCAATCGTAATAAAAGAGGTAGGGGCGCGGTGACGCGTCCCTGTTTAATAATGGCTTATCTGGATTTCACGGCACTCGATGGCATGACAGGCGAATTAACACGTAACGACATCGCTGAAGGACAGCAGGGGCTTTGTGAACTCTGCCCCATCTCGCGTGCTGTCGAAAGAATGTTTGAAGGTTTTCAGGTGTCTACGGAGTTTGATCATGTAACGGTTCAGAAGAACGGCGAGACATGTGTTGTGCTGCGTGTTAGCACTGCGCTTGCCGAATGGATGACTGAATTTGACGATGAGCAGGATGTTGAATCGATCGGACTTCAGATATACACGTGGAACGTAAAAGACTACAAATATATGATTGATGTTCTATAACAGCAGCAGAACACAGGACGGGGACGTGGTGACGCGTCCCTGTATTTACAATGACTGAATTTGAAAATGAATTTGAAGATGAACAGATGCGTTTTCAGCATGCGATAGATATTCTCTTGGAAGAGGAGCGGAAACTCCGATTCCGAAACTTTAGCGATGAACCCCTGAAAGAGACCGACGCGGAATGTGAGGCGAAGATCGCCGACATTGAGGACACGCTCAACAACTTGTATGCGATTCGCGAAGTCTGTCCGCATCGAGATCAGTAAAAAACAAGGCGCGTCCGGTCGGGCGCGTCAATTCTCACATTTTACGGAGGTATAGCATGATCATGCAACGTTTTGAAAATGAGATGATTAAAGACCTAAACAAGAAGGGCGTTTTCGTTAAAAAGGTGCGTTTCAGACGCAACTTAAAAACCTATGAGCTGCCGGTCTATGATAAGGCGAAATTTCTGTGTGCTATCGGTCACCCTGTGCCTGATGATTTAGTGAAAGGCGCGCAGATAGAGGTTGCAGACGCATATCCAGATTGGCTACGCTACAAGTATCCAGACGAGGCGGAGGCGATCTTGGAAGCGGAATTTGAAGCGTCCTATCAAGCGTTTAGTGGGGCAATGGATAAAGTTTTCGAGGAAGCACGTTAGTTAACAAGGCGCGTCCGGTCGGGCGCGTCGGGGCGAGAGTAAAGGCTTGGCAGTCCGTAAAAAAGCGTAGGAGCTGCCAAAACAAACGGATTCGGCACTTGTCCTACGAAGCCACCGATCCACAACACAAGGAGATTTTATTATGGATACCAAGCGTGAGTGCGTAAACATTAGACCCGAACCGATGAGTTGCGAATTCTTCAAAAAGGCGTTTTACGACAGAATGCCGAAGCAACGGATACCAGAATTGCTGAATTGTCTCTCTGATGAGGACAGACAGGCGTTTGAAACGTATCTCAAAGCGGAAGCAGATAAAAAAGGAGACTAACACAGGTCAAGGAGATTTTTTAATCATGAAGGTATCAAAGGAGGACACACCCATGAGTGAACAACTCGAATTCGGCATCCTCACCCCTGAATACCGGCGCGCCCTTGAAAAGGAGCGCGCCGAACTCACACAACTCACGCTACTCTTCACGGTTTATTTTCCGCCTGATAAATACTGTCGCCCAGAATCGAAAGTGGAAGGCAAGACACCGATACCGCAGGCGAAATGGGACAAAGCGTATGCGCGCGCAGAACGGGCGCGAACGATTACGGAAATACTCGAAGAAGGGTAGGAACAGACGCAATTGATATGTTGTTGATCTTATCTTGGGAGATGCTATGAGGCACAAACGGGCGCGGAACGTTGAGAAGCCGACCGCGCCATTTCCTAAAGTGTTAGAGAGGACACGCGAAAAAAATGAAATTGCTATTGAAATACTTATTGGGATATGCTATAATATTGTAAAAAAATGGAGGACACAATCAATGAAAGGCACACGACCCCTAAATAACGCAGAAATCCACGCGGTCTCTGAATCTTTCGATGGCACATTTGCAATCCGAAACCGCGCCTTGTTTATGCTTGGCGTGAGTATCGGTGGACGCATTGACGAACTCCTGAGCCTGACCGTTGGTGATGTTTGGCAACGGAACCAGCCCGTCACCGATGTGCTGTATGATAAAAGCATCGTCAAGGGTGGAGAGACCAGCCGTGCGGTGCCGCTGAATGCGGACGGTCGGCAGGCAGTCAAAGAGATCATGGCGTGGCATACCGAAAAGTTTGGCATGTTGGGTGAATTGGATAAGGACACGCCGCTCTTTGTTTCCCGTGTGAAGAACAAGGACGGGACACCCAAACGCATGACCACTCAAGCGGGCAGCGACGCGCTCATGGCAGCCTTTGACAGTGCCGGACTCAACGGCAAACTCGGCACGCACTCGATGCGTAAATCCTTCGCCCAACGCCTGTATTCACAGACCAACGATATTTTTGTTGTCCAAGAGATGCTCGGACACAAGAATGTTGCCACGACACAGAAGTATCTCGGTGTCAATTATGCTGAAGTCCGTGAGGCGTTGGAGTTGATGTCTGTGCTTGTAGCAGGCACGGCTCCGAAACAAGCGACACCGATCCACCGCGCCAGCGACTCTGATCTGATTGCCGAACTCGCTAAGCGTGGGTATAATCTCACGGATCTGACAAAGGATGCAGGATAGATATGCAACTCAAGGAATTTGAAAAAAGAATCGAGAAAGCTTTTAAACTGCTTGAAGCGAATTCTGATTTAAAGCCAATAGAAATCTTTGAACTTATTTCTGGTTTACTGTTTCTTAGGCTTTATTCTCTAAAGAGGCAGGGGCAGGTGACTGTCCCTGAGCTTCCCATGATGGTAACCCAGTTTCAACTCGTAGACCGTGCGGGGAACATCGTCGCTCACGGTGAGATAGATGGCGACATCTATCGCGTGTTTGACAAGGTGTTCTTGGGGGGTTACATAGAATTTAAGGACACCGCAGAACTATTTGCAGCGTATGCAGGGTGTGCGATCCAACCCGAAATGTTTCAGACCTGTGCAGACACGCTGCAAATGACGTTATTTCAACCTGACAATAAGTAAGGGGCGCAAGCACGCCCCTACAAAACCCAGTCTCCATAGGTTCTGCACCGTGCATTATAGCATGGTGCAGAGTCGAAATCAATAAGGAAAGTATCATGTCAAAAAACAGATACGGTCGGATCTATCATTCCGATCATCGTTACATCAATCTAAGGTTCAAAAGCCTGGACGCGCGGCGTGTGTTCGAGGCGAAGTTCAATCGCTATCACGCCGAGCATGACCACGACGGCGAGCCACCCCGTTTCAAAGAGGCGACCGCCGCGGAGATCGGCAACATGGACATCAATCGCGTACATGATGTCGATTCTGTGACGATCGACGGGTATGCAACCTACGAGATCGAGGAATACCATGAAGACGATGGGCTGACGCGGCATCACCGCTACGAACCCCCAACGTGCTGCGTTGCCCCGATCATCTCTATCAAGCGGAAGTTTGTCGAGTCCGATACGCTGGTGCGTCATGAGTTGTCGGCAGTCTTCGGGGACATGCCCGACGAGGATTATCAGCATTTGCTTGACTCTGTGAATGAGGAAGGTTTTATTGACCCTATCATCCGCTTGTTGGGAAATGAAGTCTTGGACGGTTGGCATCGCTACCGTGCTGGCAAAGAGTTGAACCTCCTGCGGAAACTACGGTTTCAGCAGTGGGACACAGAGAAAGAAGGCGATCCCGCAGCGTTTGCTTTTGCGCGCAACATTGAACGCCGACATCTCACCCCTGGGCAACGCGCCCAGATCGTTGTGGTGTTCAATGAGCGATATGAGCATGGTGGCGATCGGAGCAAGTCACCAAATAGTGACTTGAAAACACGCAAAGACCTCGCCAAGAAAGCAGGTGTTGGCACAACTACGATTGACCGCGCCACGCAGGTCGAGAAGGAAGGCGAGAGCCAAGCCGTCATCTCTGGTGAGAAAACTGCCGGTGAAGTCCTCAAGGCGCGGGAAGCCGAACAAAAGTTGAAGCGCAAGAAAAAGAAGCTGAAAGCCATGTGGGACACACGGATACAGGCTTCACGGGATTACCTCAGTGCCGAAAACGCAGAACTATCGGAATCTCTCGAACTGCCGGTACTTGAAGACGGTTTCGCGCGGTATCATGAACCCCTCAAAGACGCTTTCATGTCCGGTATCAAACGCTACGAGTTGGCGAAAGGCGACTTCGCTCGGTTCCAAGACAGTGCTGAGGAAGTCTCGCTTGAGGACGTAGAAAAAGAGTGTAAGGCGATCAGCATCTACGCCCACGACATCGCCAACTATAGGGATGCTGACTGGATACAGAAGATGAGCGAGGCGAAGAAGGCAGTAGAACGAGTTGATCCCGAACCCGACGCGGAACCCTCAGATGATAGATTGCGAGAAGATTTGAATAATCTTGTTGATTTTCATGGTGAAAAGACGACGCAAGTTATCAAAATGGATTCTTGGGTGAGTCGCCCAGATGCGACGGAAGAACTCGTCAAATCTATCCTTGACGACATCTATCAGGAACGTTTTGGCAAGAAAGCATACCCTGATCCCGAACCCGCAGAGGAGACGGAGCAGCCCTCACCAGAACCCGATAGCGAACCCGAACCAGATACGGTGGACTCGCTGTGGGAAAAGATCACACCCGCCATCAGCGCATGGAAAGCGGCGCGGAAAGGTGAAGGCGTAGGGCGTGCGTCGAAAACGATGTTCATCAATGCGGTAACGTGTTTTGATTCGGAGTTGTCGAGAGATTCTCAGACAGATGTTCTGCTTCTCAAGAAACTGCTTGACCTCGTGACAGAAGTCCGCGGGCCTTGCCACACGTTTGCGCGGTACGTCAAGATGCAGGTGGACGGCGCGTCTATCTGGGAAAAAACCGAATCCGATGAGGAAACAGAGGAATCCGACGAGGTTGCGAGTGAGGTATCCCCGCAACCTTCAGGTTGCGAAGATACCTTTGCTCGTAACTCCGATACCTCCCTCGCCGAGATCAACAATCTGCCAGCCGTGAACTATTTCCTTGAAACGCTCTTGAAGCAGGTGGGGACGATTGAACATCCGACCGACAGGGACGAACTCTCTGTCGCAGTCTTTGATCTGTTCGTCGAGAAATTCGAGGATGTATCTGAGCGCGAGCAGCTCTCAATTCTCATAGATGTCGCATATACCATTGTCAACGAATCACTGTAAAGAGGCAGGGGCGCGGCGACGCGCCCCTAATCCAACACGATGCTCGAATTTGCTTTGTTTGTCTTTTTTATTGTTGTGTTCGTAGTGATGAGTCTTATAGAACACAAACAGAGAATGGAGACGCTTGCGTTCAAGGAACGACTCTATAAACTCAGACAACAGTTTCTTGACGATGACACAAACCATAAAAAGGAGGAAAACAATAACGATGGCGAAACAGAGCGCGAAAGAAAAGATTCAGGCGTGGCTCAATAACCCAACCACGTCTTACGATGCGTGGATACATTTAACGTATTCCGAGATCGCCGAACAAGCCGGTGTCGGTCGCTCCAGTGTTGATCGACACCTTGTTATTCTTGTGGCACGGACACGCGGCTACGATCTCGAGGAGGTCAAACGCCGCAGGAAAACCGCGTGGTATGAGCGCACCGATCGGATGACACCGGAGAAACTCGAACGCTTGAAGGCATACCGATCGCAGAACCCGCCGCTGAGCCACGAAGAATGCGCTTTGCGGTTGGATCAATCGGTGTGGTCGGTGAAATACAACTGCGAGAAGCATAACTTATAGTGTTAAGTTTAACACAGAACTCCCTATCCGTAATGGGTAGGGGGTTTTCTGTGTTAAAGGGAAATACCCGCGGGTGGAGCGATCGTCAGAGGGTGAACGCTTTGAGAAAACCGCAGTGCCAAACTCTCGTCGGGGTCGGGATACAGATATGCCGTCGTCTAACGCTTTCAGAGACAGGCGAGGTTTACCGATAGATCCGAGGGTCTACCACAGGGACATCTCTTGCAAGTGCCTTATCGGGCAAATACGGGCGTTTTTCTGAAAAAAACTTGGCTTATAATTGATTTTCTGGTAGACTGACGGTATCCGTTGGATAGGAAAGCGATTGCCCGCGCCCTCGCGGGTATCCTATCCACCCCATCGCTGGGAAAAACGGATACGGATTTTTCTATCAACTTTATTTCAGTAGAGATTCTCATGGCACCTTGGAAAGAGTTGTGTATCGGCTTTAGCAGTTTCGCAGCACTCGTGGTGTTGGTTGTCCTCGTGCGCCCGAAGTGGCGGGCGTGGCAGATTCAACGCCTTTTGAAGCGACGCGACGCACTCGCATCGTCGCGCCCCCAAGGATTGACAACCTCCCAGAAACATGTGCTGACGCAAAAGGCGCGCCGAATGCGTCTCGAAGGGTTGAAAAAAAGTGCTGCCTTCCGCAGCAAAGCCGTTTTTTATATCGTTTTTGGTGCACTGATCCTTATCACGACCGTCATGATACTCCTCGCCCTCCGCCAAGGTTTTCAGAGTTGGGGGTCGGAACCCAAAGACGAGGATTTTATGATCCCTTGGATCTATGTCTTGATTTTTATGGGTGCCGGCATCGTTAGCACAGGCGGTGTCGTTCTCTGTCGCGTTCTGTTCCGCAAGTGGCAGACATGGCGGATTCAACAGCACCTCACCCGCCGCGCAGCCGTTGCGACACCCGGTGCGAAAGGACTCACACAAGACGAGGAAGCCCGCCTTACGCAAAAACGCGAAGATGCCCGTAGCAGTCGTTTAAAAAAGAGTTTCGCACGGCTGGGGCATGCCGATTTTTACATCGCTGCGGGTGTCTTCATTCTGATATGTGCCATCCTTGTGGTGCTGGCACTCTTTAATAAGTTTCACAAGGGGTAGACCCCGCTCTAAAGGGCGAGGCTTCCGCAAACATTAAAGTTTCACCAGAGGTTAAAACATGAATACTTTTGTACGTCTAACAACGGATATCGCGACCGTGGAATATGTGGTACTGATGGCGGTTTTGGTGTTTTTCTGTTTCCGGACGCGGTCAAAGGGGATGATATGTATCGCCGTGTCCCTCATTGGTGTCAGGGGTCTCGGCTGGCTTGTTCCTGCGGTTTACAACACAATATGGGGTGAGCGATGGGAGTCGGGTGTAGACGTAAGGAGTGTGAGCTGGGTACGAAACTTGGAGGTCGCTATAGTCGCCAGTGGTATAGCAGTCGTGCTCTGTTACGGTTTATGTCTCCTCGGTGCGTTTCTTATCTACAAAGAGTGGCGAGACGGAAAGTTCAACGTCCCTCCTTCAGGAGTATAGGCAGATGAAAAAGAGAAGAAAGATATATCAGGAGATTTTTATACCGGAGCGGTATTCGCTACAAGGGACTTTCACGGAGTTGGTGTGTATTCTGATTGTCGGTATAATAGCGATTCTGTATTTGGGATATCAGTATTATGTCATGCGTCAGCAGACGCAGGAACTGATCAAGAAACCTGTTGAAATACAGCAAGAGGATTCCACGCCGGCACGCCAGTTGTTGATAAGAGAATAGTGTTATATAAGGCGAAGGAAAGGAGGTGTTTGGCAATGAAAGAGAGGATTGTGTTCTTCATTCTCGGTGCGTTGGTGGCAACGTGTGCCTACTTTGCGGGTGACAGGAGTGACCTCGCTGCGCGTGATGATGTCTTAGAAGTCGAGACGATCTCGACGAGAAAAATATACGTCAAGGATATGATCGTTGTGGGCGGTGTTGAGGTTGCGGGTAGGGTCCATATAACCGTAACGACTGACGGCGTACCGTCTATACACCTCTTCAACGGAACACCAGGGGAAATGTCCTCTGCAATTCGGTTGTCTTGCGTATCTACCCTGGATCCGCGCCAACATCGACCCAAAAACAACAAGCCACGCCTTGAACTGTCGAGCGAAAATGGCTTAGATACATACACGCTCACATCTCTGGGTGGGCAATATAAGCGGCAAGACAGATAAAAAAATAACGCAATAAGTAGTTTTGGGATTGGTTAAATTGGTTTTTACATTTTGTTCTTATTACCTTTTACCGCAATAAGTGGATTTGGACTTAGAAAACTTCAGTAGCAATGAGAGATTGGTCTGGAATTCTTCGGATATTTATCGAGGTTTTTTCACGCCTTGGAGTGCCACCAGCATTTCTAAAGCCCTTTTGAAATGAGCCACCACATTGTTCTAATGCTTCAAGGTCAAAACAAGCAAAATGGATTTCCTGCAACACAAATTCTGTCTTGCGGATTCGTGACATAGCACCTCTATTTATCCGGTTCTTCTCATACTCACTAATTCCACCTTTTAGGTCATCATGCCACTTTTTAAAAGTTCCTTCTTCATCGTTGTATTCGACCGCACCGATTGCAAGTATTAGTCCATAATGACCATAATCATGTATTGTGTTCATGATTGCTTCTGCATCGTTTGTAATGACCCTATGGTTAGTAGTATTAGCGGTATGTGCTTTCAGATCCCATGAAATTCCAGAAAAAGCATCAAACTCTGTTTTTCCATATTTCTTCCCAGGCATATTGACTATACCTTGAAAAAGTGATTTGCATTTAAACTCAAAATACCAACCTTGCCATTCCATTTGTTTCCAATTCTTTGAACCGCCTTCCTTCATTTCAAGGATGGCGTTTCTGCCGTCCCATATTTTAGGCAGACTCCGAGCAGCAACTCGCAAAGATTCAATAGTATCAATAATTCCCTGATTTAGCATAAGAAATTATATAACTGTTGCGAATAATTCCGAAACAGCCTCCTCCTTCTTTGTTGGATAAACCAAATACTCCCCTGATTCAAGACGATTTTGGGCAAGTTGATAATATTCAGGAACAATCTCAAATCCTACATAATTCCGTTTTTTCATTTGACTTACAACAGCCACCTGTCCAGAGCCAAGGAAAGGATCAAAAACAAGATCGCCCTTCTCACTGGAATAATCCAGAATTTTCACAATGAGTTCGGCTGGCAGCTTAGTCGGTGTTTTGAGCGCACGATTCCAATATTCCCGATTGATTTCCCATACATCTTCTTTGTCTCTGTAGTGGGCTGATCCACCATCTTTAGTCTTGGTATCCTTATCAAATCGGCAATAGGGATAAAACTTCCTTTTCTCATCGTTTTTACAAACAAAAAGGCAGTGATAGTGAGAAGTTACATATTTGCGTTTCGTAACAACGCCAAACTGGTACTTCCAAACCAAATGATTGATAGTTGTCAATTCACAGTGGTCAATAGCGATCAACAGGTCTTTTAGATGATTCCAACCTGAGAAAACATACATGCTCCCAGAATCTTTCAACACTCGTGTTGCACCAGAAAGCCAGTCAAGCGTAAAATCGAGGTATTCATTTGATTTTACCTCATTATAGCCTTGCAGCACATGACTTTCTTTCCGATTATAGTTCTGTCGAGTTGCTTTAAAATCAATCGCAAAGGGTGGATCCGTTACTATAAGATCAACACATTCATCCGGCATTTCGGACATGAGTTCAATACAATTCCCTTCCTTAATCGTGTTAATAAAGGAATTTACTGTATGCATTATTGACAACTCTCCTTCAAGAACTTCCAAAAAATAGTTTCACGGTGCCGGTTGTTATAGATATAACAGCGTTCTGCTATATAGAGCGGTGTGTATCCAGTTTGATAATGATGATGTGAACCATACCAAGCTCGTTTCAGTAGAGACCAAAAACCTTCAATTGTATTTGTGTGCTTATCACCTTCGGCAAACTGGACTTGGTGATTGATAACGTGATGCTTGAGTTGTGAACCGAGAGCATTGTAAGCGTGATATTCATCAGTCATAAGTTCAGATTCCTTAACATTGACAACTCTGCGGATAAATTCAAGAATATCACGCCCGGTGAGTCCTTTTGCCACTTCAGCGACGACTTCACCGCCACGAGCAACTGCCCCCATGATAGCCGTTTTATCCGTGCCACGACCGCGCTTACTGGGCTCAAAGTCTTCACGCTTGTTCGGCTTCCGGGGTTTGCCACCGATGTAGGTTTCATCAGCTTCTATAATACCTTGTAGTAGAATGGAGTTGACTTTATCTGCCATTTTAGCCCGGATACGTGTTAGTATAAACCAAGCGGTCTTTTGGTTCAAGTCTAAATCACGCTGGAGCTCATAGGATGATATTCCCTTCTTGGCATTGAGGGTCAATGAAATAGCAAGAAACCATTTCTGAAGGGGGATTTTTGTTCCGTGAAATAGTGTCCCGTGAGTTGCCTTGAACGAGGCTCTACAATCATAGCAGTTCCAGCGTTCTACACGCCCTTCACCATCTTCTTTCTTACGTTTGATGTGGTTTGTGGACAAACGGGCTTTCCTTGCCATCTGACGCGTTCCAGATGTTCAATACACGATTCTTAGTCAGGAAAACGCTCGATAACCTCTATGAAATTCATAAAAAAACTCCTTTGGATGTCAAAGGAATTGCTAAGAAACTACCATTTTCGGTATAATAGCAGTAGGACTTCCGAAGCAACTCCGCTTTGGACTCTAAAGGGAAGTTGCACCCTCCCGTTTAACTGCAATTATTATACCATTTTTAGACATTTTAAACAAGCGAAAAACCCTTATATTTACTGGGTTTATTGCATTTTTTTACAAGATTTTTTCAATCCAAAACTACTTATTGCGAAAAATAATCCGACGCACCGCAAAAAGGAGATAGCAACATGTTGAAAGTATCCAACCGCCACTTCATTCTCAGCGCACTCGTATTCTTTTTAATGCTGCCCTTGATCGGGACTGCTGAGAACGTCCATATTCCAGACCCAAGACTTCGGATGGTTCTGAATAAGGCGTTGGGTAAAGGCGAGGGAACACCAGTCACGTCAGCACAGCTGGCAACGTTGCAACACCTCGATGCGCCCGAATCGGGGATTCGTGAGTTACCCGGTCTTGAGTTTGCTGCGAGAAGCATAACCTCTAATTTCACACACAGAACCCCCTTGAAAGATCGCCCCTGTGGTCTAACCCTCTGAAAAGAATGCGATAGGCAAGGATTTGGACGCAGGCGGAAAGCAAAGGAGATTTTCATGAAGCAAGTGATACATATAGAGGACCTTAGCCGTGGATGGATCCGCTGTGCTGACTGCGAGACGAAACTTCGCATTCCCAAGGATCCAAGCATGTTAAAAGTGTGCCCGGTTTGTCAGCGTGTCGGCTTTGTTCGCACAAAGATCGGGGATGTGCCGATTGACAGTGGCATTGCGCCCCTCGTCGGCACTGAGTTTTTTGATGAGAGTGATTACACGATCCGACGCTTGCGGTTTTACGAGGTATATCTGAAAATGACCCAACGCCTCAACCAGCAGAGCCTGAAGAAATGCGTTGAGCAAGGCACGCTGAAGCTCCCTATCCCAATGCCACATGAGGGGCTATAGATGTGCCGTATGATCAGATGCCGAGCGACTTGATTTTCGCTGTCGGTTGGCATATCACGCCGATGGATGCGTTTATCGCTGGTGCGATGGCGATGGAATCAAACCCTGATATGCCGTGTCTGCTGTTGACATTTATAGAGAGTTCGGCGTTCATTTGCGACGCTTGGGTAATTCGGCGTAAACCGAAGTGGCAGAAGTTCATCGACGCTTTCCTCGGTGTGGCGATCCTGATGATATTCATTTGACCCTTGCAGTGATGCTCACCGGCGGGTAGCACCCCCTTGACCGATACTGAAAAAACAGGAGACTCCATGAGCAGAAAACCCAAAAACAACACCGACATCCATCGCCGACACACGGCGGTTCTCCGCATCAAGCAAAATGGAGAAATACTCTTATCCTTCCATAAACAAGAGATGATGCCCATGAAGCAATGCCTCGACTTCAAACAGAACGGCATTCTCGCACTCAACGGGCTTTTTGGATGCCCGCGGTGCCGACACTACTTCGCATAACCCAGCCGTGCGCGCCACAATGAAACCATGTGTCGCGCACGGCTGAAAGGAGTTTTTATGAAAGGTAGAAAAAAGGATTATGAATATAAGGATCAGCACTTCTCCCAAGAGATTGCTGAAGCACTCATCCCAGAGAAATGGGCAGCCGGAATTAGAATAAATCCCGTAGTAAAAAGGGTTCTCAACTCACACACCCAACGTGGTGGATTAGAACCTCCAGAAGGAGAAAACAGTCTTGTGATGGTCAAGGCTGCCCTGCAAAACTTGAGTTTTGTCGCAAAGGCAAGCGAGATTTCCAAAGATGTGTGGCGTTATGCGAAGCCGGATCAATGGATTTTCGGTCTCGGAAAGCATTGGATCTATCTCTACTATTTCCCACAGGATAAACAGGACGCAGAATCCAAAGGTAAGTCTATTTGGCAGTGCAGGATCGGAAAGACAGATGGTGTAGACAAGGACGGCAAGGTCAAATATGATGCACCCGAAAAACGGATAGGCAATCAAACGCGTAGCTACCGACAAGGCCCCATCATCGCACTTCTCATTAGAACCGATCGACACAACGGGCTTGAGAAAGCAATACAGGGCATCCTCACTGTCCGGGGACAGGATATACCAGATACCAAAGGCAATTCATGGTTTTGGACAAATCCGAGTGAAGTGGTAAAAGTGGTATTTTTGATAGCAAATATAAGTGTCGATCTTCTCTCTCCCGTCGTAAATCTGTCCGCAGTGCTCGACGATATTGAAAGGAAGATAATATGAAAGGCAGAAGTCCCCTGAACAACAACGAGATCAACGCCAAGACCGTCAAAGTCCTCGCGGAACGTTGCTGGTGGCAGAAGGCGACTCTGAAGCAGCTGGCTTTAAAATTCAAACTTACCGAAGAACAGGTCGATGAACTTCGCGCGACGACCGAGTATCGCACCAGTGTCTTTTATCTGATGCTCGGTCAACGCTCCGCAGAGGACTTCGAGAAGTGGGTCGCCACATATCCCGATATGAACAATCGTTTCGGCAGGCGCATGGGGCTGCCCCCGAAGGTCGTTGCGAAAATGGTTGCCGATGTCCGAAACGCACATGCTGCCGGTGCGGTGTCCGCCCTGAACCTCAAAAAGATTGCCAATCCGAGCAAAAAGATGAACCTGAATGCTGAAAAGACGATTGGCGCAGGCAGGCATTCCGTCTACCTTTACTATGACCAACACAAACGCGTCCGTGCCGAATCCAAAGGGGAAACGTTTTTTCCGTGCAAGATCGGTCGGACGACACAAGAACTCCATACCCGAATTTACCAGCAAGACACCACCGTTGCCGCAGAAAGATTCAAACTCGGTCTGCATATCAAAACGGAGGACCCGATCTTCATAGAGCAGATCATCCATGAGACGCTCAAGGCACGAGGGCAACACATCGACGATGCCCCCGGAAGGGAATGGTTTCTGACGGCACCAAGTGATGTGGAACGCATTCTGGAAAAGATGGACAAGGAAAAACAGGCATGAAAGGCAGAAGCCCCCTGAACAACAACGAAATCATGTTAGTTTCCGCCTGCTTTGACGCAAACCCGTTTGAGATGCGCAATCGCGGGATTTTCATGATAAGTGTCTCCACTGGCGGACGCATCTCTGAACGGCTCAGCGAGAAGGACGAGACACAGGCCCCCGCCGAGATACGCAACATTTCATCACAGGAGAAAGACGATGAAAAAGCAACCG